>NZ_JBATVM010000230.1:0-23546 GCF_049671765.1 Psychrilyobacter sp. | reverse complement strand
TAGTACAGAAGGTAAAAAATGGTTAGATTATTAAGTTAATAAAACAAAAATGGTTTGAGAAATATATTTCTCAAACCATTTTTGTTTTATTAACTTAATAATCTAACCATTTTTTACCTTCTGTACTAAATTCTTCTGTATCGCCATCTGCAGTTAAATTTAATTCTAAATCATCATTACTTATAGTATAAGCAACTACTATTGAACTTGATGTTCCAGCAACTAATTTTACTTTATTTCCATAAACCATTTTTCCATTTTCAGCATCTCTTGAACCACCGATACCTACTAATGCAGTAGCATCTATCATTTCAGCAGTTTTTTTATCTAATTTAGCTTCTATTTCCGTTAATATTATTGTTACATCTGATCCATCAGTATCTTGAACCATTTTATCCACTAACACTACCGATCCCGCTGTTCTTGCTGCTCCTAATAATGCTAATGCTTTTGCATCTTTAGCTTTTGCCAACTGCTCTCTTAACTTTGGTGCTAATGTTGTTGCCAATATTCCGATTATTGCGATTACTACTAATAACTCAATTAATGTAAATCCTTTTTTTAACCTTTTCATATCAGTCCCTCCTAAAATAAAAATTCCTTTTATTTAACTTATTTTAATTAATATTCTAACCAAATTTTCCCTTCCGTGCTTTTATCTTTTGCTGGAGCTAGTGTTCCTGAGCTAGCAGCAGTTGCTTGCAATAACAATCCCATTTCATCTTCAGAGATTGTTATAGATGTTTTCGATGTTGTTAATTTTACATTTGAAGTAGCGTCTTGATAAATAGCAACCGTTCCACCATATACTAAATCTCCACCACTTGGTCTTATTCCTCCTACAGCGATATCTCCTGTACTAGTAATCAAATCATTTGATTTTTTATCTAATTTAGAAGTTATATCACCAAATGTTAATGATGCTGTAGTTGTTGAGCTTACCATAGCATCTACTAATGCTACCGATCCCGCTGTTCTTGCTGCTCCTAATAATGCTACTGCCTTTGCATCTTTAGCTTTTGCTAACTGCTCTCTTAACTTTGGTGCTAATGTTGTTGCCAATATTCCGATTATTGCGATTACTACTAATAATTCAATCAGTGTAAATCCTTTTTTTAATTCTTTCATGCTGTTTCCTCCTAATATTTTATCTTAATAATATATAATACTATAAATAGCCCTAAATTAAAATTAAAATTTACTTTCAAATGTAAAAAAAAAGGATAATAATAATATCAACGAAATATTATCTCATGAAATATCTCATAGATCTCAGTGAAACTAAAAAAAGATGACTTCTGCACAATACAGAAACCATCTTTTAATAATAATTTAATCACATTTTTATTTTAGTAACTTAACCAAGTTTTACCTTCTGTACTATGTGTATTAGCAGAAGTAGTTATGTTTTGTAAATTTAGTTCTAAATCATCATTAGCTACAGTATAGGTAGTTGAGATAGCAGTCCCTGATGCAGCTAACGTAACATTGCCGCCATAAACTAAATCTCCATCTGCTCCTGGTCTCGCTCCACCAATTGCTACTAATGCACCCGCGTCCACCATATCCGCAGTTTTTGAATCTAATTTGGCCTTTATCTCTGTTAAGTTAATTGTTAAAGCAGCTCCAGAAGTATCTTGAACCATTTTATCTACCAATACTACTGATCCTGCTGTTCTTGCTGCTCCTAAAAGTGCAATAGCCTTTGAGTCCTTAGCCTTTGCTAATTGCTCTCTTAACTTTGGTGCTAATGTTGTTGCCAATATCCCGATTATTGCAATTACTACCAATAATTCAATCAACGTAAATCCTTTCTTTAATCTTTTCATATTGATCCCTCCAAATAATTTATTTTTTCTTTAACTTAACTTATTTTACCCCAAAAATAAAAATTTCCTTTTTATTTTTATTTTCTTTATAAATATTTTTTTATTTTTTTACTTCATACTTTTTAATTTTTTCATTCCTATCGCTCTATATTTTTCATCTTTAGAATTTACCAATATACTCCAATATTTAGTTGCTTTTTCTAAATCTTTTTTATCTCCTAACTTCTTATATTGCCTTTCATATAGATAAGCTAACATATTTGTCAGAAGATCATCTCTAGTTTCATTTACTACCTTTTCAAAATTTACTAGTAGCCCTTCTACATTATTTTTAGAAGCTGCCATCATCCCTCCAAAGTAATTTTTTAATACCTCGTCGTCTGGATTATATTCTATTCCTTTTTCATATATCTCACTGGCTAGGTCAAATCTCTTATAGATCCTAATAAGACCTAAAATACTTCCACTGAAATTATAGTTTGTAAGAAAATAAGGATCTAAATATGACATCTTATCGGAATTATCTTTTATTTTTTCTACTACTAGTCCTGGAACCCCTCCTCCTCCTACAGTCAGTACTTGATCAATCCATATAAATCCCGTTCCTGCTTTTTTTATTCCCATAATTTTTAATAAAAGAGTATTTTGGTTCCTCCCCTCACTTCCTTTATATCCATTTTTTATTAAACCTTCCTCACTTTTTTTAAGATATGGATTTAATAACAATAATAACCCTAAACAACCTAATAGTATATATATTTTACTGCTTTTAATCAATAATATCACAACCTTTTTTTCACGAATTACATCATTTATAAAATTAAAATCTATTAACGCAAAGTTTTAGAGCTACAGTCTTTTCTTTTCAAAAACTATATTAGTAGCCACCACAACACATGTTATATAGATCAATACATAACCAACGATCATAAAATAATTGGTATCTCCTTGTTTTAAATAATCCCTATAATTTAATAAGTTAAATTTAGGCAAAATAATATATAATAAATCTAATACCCATTGAAACACACTTCCCGTTAATTTTTCAGATATAGCCTTTATCTCCATAACCCCATGACCTAATATATAAGTGAATAAAGTAAAAATTGTAGAAGTTACAAAAGAATCTGATATTATTGAGAAAAAAACTCCTAAAGTACTCACAATTGATAGTTTTAATCCTATAAAAAACAATGCACGTATATACCACCAATCAAATTGCCCTTTAGTATAGAGGATAAATCCCAATATAGAACCCATAACAAACACATTACAAAATACAGAATAAATTATCCCTAAGTTTATCCCCATAATATATTTAGACTTTGTCACAGCTTTGGTCAAAACCAAATAAATAGATTTTTCTGCTACCGCTTTTATAACATAGGTAGACGATATATATACAGTTATCAACATCACCAAAAATTCTGTAAGAAATAAGCCACTGTCTCTAATAACTCTTCCTCCCTCATAGAGAGCTACTTCATCCAATAAAGTTGTAAAAAAAATAGACAATATCCCAAAATATAAAACCCCATTAAAGACCTTATTAGATATATTTTCTTTCAATGTATACTTACCAATAGTCAGTATTTTTTTCATTTTAATTCTCTCCTACCTTTTTTATAAAATAATTCTTCAATAAAAAATCATCTTGTTCCAACATTATTTTCTTTATATCCAGTACTTCTACTAATTTTCCCTTATTAATTATAGCTACTCTATCTGCTATACTAGCTACATCTTCCAATATATGAGTATTAAAAAATATTGTAGTTCCTTTAGATTTCAACTCTAAGATTATTTCTATTACCAATTCACGAGCCAAAGGATCTAATCCTGACATGGGTTCATCTAAAAATAACAGTTTAGGGTTATTTAAAATAGCCTGAGCTATCCCTACTTTTTGTAGCATTCCCTTTGAAAACTTCTCTAATCGATCATTTTTTCTAGATATAAGACCAAGTTTATTTAATATTTTATCTATTTTTTCATCTAACTCACCTCTTGGTATATTATAAAGTTCACCATAATATTTCATTAGATCCATGAGTTTCATACTTTTGGGGTAATAAGAAATTTCTGGTAGGTACCCTACCTTCTCAAAATCCACTCCTTTTAGTTCTTTTTTCCCAAACACTTCGATCTCACCTTCATCTGGTTTTATCAATCCTAAGATACACTTCAATGTGCTTGTTTTCCCTGCTCCATTGAGGCCTATTATAGAAAAAATTTCACCTTCACCTACAGCAAAGGAAACATTTTTTACTCCTATATTCCCATTAACTCCCTTTATTTTTTTAAATATATCCCTTTCCTTATAGGTTAAAGAAACATTTTTTATAGAAATAACATTATTCATCACTCACTCCTTTATTTTATCCTACCATATCCGACATTTTAAACAATGGCAAGAACATTGCAATAATCAAAATTCCGACTCCTACTGCCATAAATAAAATTATTAAAGGCTCAAATGCAGAAAGTAAGTTCCTAACAGATTCCTCTAATTCCATTTCAGTAAAATCTGCTACTTTTTCTAAGATTTCGCTGAGCTGTCCACTCTCTTCTCCAACTTCAATCATATCTGTTACCATAGGTGGAAATTGACCACTATCTGCTAATGGTTTATATATACTAGCGCCATCTCTTATACTATCTTTTGCTTCTAATATAGCTTCCTCAATCAATGTATTCCCTACTATTTCCCCACATATATCAAAAGCCATAAGGATTGTTACCCCACTATTTAGGAGGGTAGACATAGTTCTTGTAAATCTAGCCATGGCAGTTTTTCTTACAAAGGTTCCCATAAGCGGCATTTTTAATAATGCAATATCAAAAATTCTCTTTCCTCTATGTGTCATCAAGGATTTTTTTATACCATAAAAAATCCCCCCTACTCCTAAAAAGAATAGATACCAATATTTAGAAGCAATCTCACTAGCTCTCATAACCATCCTAGTAAGAAGCGGCATCTCTACCCCTGTTCCTTCAAATAACAACATAAATTTAGGAATTATAAAAGCTAACATAAAAAACATTACAACTATAGCAGTAAAAAATACAATAGATGGATAGATCATAGCACCTTTTACTTTCCCCTTTATTTCTTCAGATTTTTCCAAAGAAGTTGCGACCTTCATAAGTACAGAATCTAACATTCCTGATGCTTCTCCTGCTTTTACCATACTTATATACAGTTTATCAAAATATTTAGGATGTTTAGCTAAACACGCCGCTAAAGGCATCCCAGCGCTTATTTCTTCCTTTATTTGAGAGATAATTTCCTTTAATTTGGGCTTTTCAATCTGTGATTCAAGTATCTCAAAACACCTAATAAGTCCTACCCCAGCGTTTATCATGGTAGATAATCCCCTAGTAAAAACTGCTATATCCTTAGCTTTTACCCTTTCAAACATACCACTTTTCATACTGAAACTAGCTTTTTTACTGGATTTAACAAGAATTAATTTTTGCTGTCTCAATATTTTTTTCAGCTCTGTAGGAGATTTGGCTTCCATCTCTCCATTTACTTTTTTACCACGACTATTCAAGGCAATATATTTATATAACATGACTTACACCCCTGTCTACTTTATTTTTTTATGACAGTGTGACTCTCATCACTTCATCTAAACTAGTAACTCCTAATTTAGCTTTTTCTAATCCTAATTCTCTCAAAGTATCCATACCTTTTTTTATCGCAAGATTTTTTATTTCTATACTTGTTGCATTTTCAGAAATAAGAGTTTTCATTTCATCATCCACTTCCATTATTTCATATATAACACTTCTTCCTTTATAACCTGTATTATTGCACTTCTCACAACCAGCTCCTATTTTAAAATCTATACTTTCATAATCACTTTTATCTAGATCCATAGCCATTAATTTATTGGCAGATTCGCCATCTTTACCAATACAATAAGGGCAGATTTTTCTAACTAATCTTTGAGCTATAACCATGGATATAGATGCTGATATCAAAAATGGTTCTACCCCCATATTCAACAATCTATGGATAGAACTAGCTGCATCATTGGTATGAAGAGTAGATAACACCAAATGTCCTGTTAAAGCAGCTTTAATAGAGATCTCAGCAGTTTCTCCATCTCTTATTTCCCCTACCATTATAATATCTGGATCCTGTCTCAAAAAACTTCTAAGAGAAGCAGCAAAAGTAAGACCTATATCCGGTTTACATTGTACTTGATTTATTCCTTCTAATTCATATTCCACAGGATCTTCTGCTGTAGATATATTAACATCTTCCTTGTTTAATTTATCTAATATAGAATATAAAGTCGTAGATTTCCCAGATCCTGTAGGTCCTGTCACCAATATAATTCCATAAGGATTTTGAATAACTCTATTTACTATTCTCAGCGCTTTTTCACCATAACCTAAAGCAGCTAAATCTAGCTGTACTGATCCTCTATCCAATATTCTCATTACTACTTTTTCTCCATGAATAGTCTTTAAAGTGGATACACGAAAATCAACTCGTCGATTTCCTATTTTTATTCTAAATCTTCCGTCCTGTGGTAGCCTTTTTTCTGCAATATCAAGATCACACATAATTTTTATCCTTGAAACTATTGCATTCATAATATGTTTAGGCATTTTTTTTACAGTTATTAGTAATCCATCCAATCTATACCTTATCCTTATGTCCTTTTCATATGGTTCTATATGTATATCACTTGCCTGTAGTTTTACAGCTTTTACTATTATGGCATTTACTCCTTTTACTACAGGTGCACTATCTGATCCCAAACTACTAACTATATCTTCGTCTTTATAGTTACTTTCAATCTCTATATCTTCTTCTGCAAATTTATTCAGTTCATCTAGTACGCTATCGGTTTGAGTCTCTGTTTTTTTATCTCTTTTACTAATATATTTCCCCAGATATTCCAGTATATTAGATTTCATAGCTAATACTGGCTTAATAACCATATTAGTTTTCATTTGTAGTTCGTCTATTAGAAATGTATCTTTGGGGTTTTCCATAGCTACCATGAGTTTTTTCCCGTTTATTCGTAAGGGCAAAATAATTTTTTCTTTCATATAATCTTCTGGTAAAATTGCTAACACTTCTAATTTTAAATCTGTCTCATCTATTACTTTTACCTTTACTTTATTTTGCTCTCCTAGAGCATCTAACATATTTTCCTCATCTAAATAACCTAATTCTATTAAAATTTCTCCTAATTTTTCTCCACTTTTCTTTTGTTCTTCCAAGGCTCTCTCTAACCCATCTTTTGTTATTAATTTTTTTTCTATTAAAATTTCTCCTATTCCCCGTCTTCTTTTTACTACCACCATAGTTTTCCCCTCTGTTCACATCATTGCTTATTTTTTCTATATCTTACATATTATATTATAATGACTTTTTTTTCCAGTCCTTAGATCCAATTACTATTTTTATTTTATTCATTACTTTCATCTATATTACTTTCTACTCCAAATTCATCTTTATTTCCATCAGTAACTACTTTTATTTTACTTTTTCTTTCTTTAACCTCATCGCTTACTTTAGAAGTAATCCCATCAAGTTTTTTAGATATAAAATAGGTTTTTTCAAATGTTTTTTTATGTCCTAATTTGTCATAAACAGAGAATAAGAGTATTCCTTTTGAACCACCTATTAATTCTGAAGTTGGTATTTCTACTATTCCATCATTCCACTTTAGAGTACTTGTTATAGAATTTTCCATAAAAGTAGTATATGACTGTCCATCAAGATTAAATTCACTATCCGATTTTGATTCATTTTCTACTGTGAAAATATAACTATACCCTGCTACTCCTACTAACTCTATTAATTTCGATAAATCTATTTGTATATTTTTGTTATCCCCGATTTCTCCTATAATCTCATTTTCTAAATATATCGTATTTATTTGCGTATCTATTACGAAATCAAGTTTTTTAGATATTCCTTTCACTCCAAATTCACTTATAGGTATAACTGTAACAGTATTTTTTCTATTACTTATAAATCCTTCTATTTTCATTGCTATTACTCCTGTTTCAGAAGAAATATCAACTACATCAATGTCATCATCATCATCTGTTCCATTATTGACCCCATCACCATTTTTTTCAATCCACAATTGTTTTGTTTTCACTCCTCCGCTTGATACTAGAACATATATTCCAGGAGTAGCTTCAAATGATCCTGGTCCTCCCTTTGTAAATATATATGATTTTCCTGAATCATCTACTATTATACCATTTTCTATCACATTTGTTATATTTATGGACTCTAGACTTGTAGTATCATTTTCCCAATTAGGTATATTACTAAGTTTTTCATAGATTTTAAGTTCCATTTCCCCAGTTGGAGCTGGTGTAAATGGTTCAAAAGAAATCTTTTCGCCACTTATTGCATGTTGATTTCCATCTATAGGATCTATAGTTATAGTTCCTGAATTTATTTTTATCAGTTCATTTATAAGATTATAACCTAATTCAACCTTTGCTATCCATGTCGTTACAACTTTAGGACTTTCTATTTGCTCACCTTCGTTTGTTGCTTTAACATCATGAGTTTCTTCATTTATACCATTTGTTATTACAAGACCACCGATTTGGAGCTTCTCTATTTCTTCAAATTTTTCACCTGTTCTTGACTTTATCGTTAAAATTAATGTATTTGAATTCAAATCAAATCCCACTTCCTCTATCCAAACACCTATTTCATTTCCACTAGGTTCTGTAGCAAAACTAAATACACTCAATAAAATAAATAAAATAAATATCTTATAACTTTTCATTTTCACTCCCCTCCTATAGGTTTTCTATTTAATAATATACATTCATTTCATTTCATTTCCTTCTAATATGAAAATGAAATAGGCTAGAAACATTTTCAGTTTCCAGCCTATAACTTTAATTATATATATTTCTATTTCTCATTTTTATCCTCAGAACTTTCTACTATATTACTATCTATCCCAAATTTATCTTTCTCTCCTTCTGTTACTATCTTTATTCTACTATTCCTCTGTTTTACTTCGCCCTCTATCTTTGATGTTACTCCACTTGATTTTACAGGAATAAAATAAGTCTTTTCAAAGGTTTTCTCATGTCCTAGTTTGTCATAGATAGTGAATAAAAGTGTTCCTTTGGAACCAGGTATAAAACCAAAAGTCTGAATTTCAACTATTTTATCTTCTCCATCTTCTTTAGTAATAGAACCTCTCTTAGGACTAATAAAAGATATTTTCTTTAATTTTTCTTCTTCCTGTATAGAATCTATTTCAATTTTATCCCCTACTTTTAAAGTGTAAGAATACCTATTTATTCCAGATAACTCTTCTATCTCAGATAGATTTATTTTGATTTTTCCATCGCTATCTAATTCTCCTATTATTCCACCCTCTAAATATGAGTCATTAACTTTGGTATCAACTACAAAATTAAGATCCTTAGAATTTCCTTCTACCCCATTTTCATTTATAGGAGTTACTCTCACAGTGTTAGCGCCTTCTTTAAAATCAGCCACCTCTACCACTTTTTTTTCATTAATTAAAATTCTTTCTTTTTCTTTAAATATACCATCAACTAGTTTTTCTATCTTTAATTCTTTTATTTTTTTTCCGTCAGCACCTATTTCAGGAACTGTAACATAAATTGCAGGTTCTTTAACATAGGATCTAGCTCCTCCCTTGGTCAAAATATATTCTTCGTTAGAAGAATCTAGTGCCGTTGTTTTTTCACCACCTCCCCAGTCATTTAGTTCTTCATAGGTTTTTATCTCTATATTTTTAGGAAAATTTATTTTTATAATGTCTGTAGTTCCACTACCGTTTGTAAAACTTGGCGACCCACCTCCATTCTTTATAGCAAATCTTAATAATTCTAATCCATCGCCACTATACGCATACTTAAAGGTGTTGCTTACCTTTTCAAATGACCTACCGAGAACACTTCCATTTACCTCAACAGCCATACTTTTTCCATCGTTACCTTTAAATGTTATTATGATTTTTTTGCCATCTTCCGACAATTCTCCTAATAAATCAGTAATCTTATTTCCTCCACCTTGTTGAAGGATTAAACCTACAACAAAATTTTTATCAAAATTTTCACTCAGTCGCTCTACAATAATTGTAGTAATTTCTCCTTCATTTCCCTGAACCGGTTCTCGATTACTTGAACTTGCATGATAGTTTGCATGAGAATTGTTTGTTTTTGAAAAAACACTTATACTCATTAGCAAAAACAATATAAATATACTATAACTTCTTATCTTATTTTCCATTTTCCTCTCCTCCTTATTTAATTTTACATTCATCTTTAATTTCTATTATATTTTTAATTCTACCCTATTTTTATTTTTTTTCCATACAATAAATTTTAAAGTTACTCTTATTTAGTTATTCTTCCTACTATAATCTTAATATATCAATTACTTTATCTTTTTTCTAGTCAAAAAAAAAAGCCAAGAAATAAATTCTTGGCTCAAAAAGTAATTTCTTACTTCTCCATGTTTGTGTAAGGTAATAAAGCAATGTTTCTAGCTCTTTTTATTGCTCTAGTTAACTTTCTTTGTAATTTAGCACTTGCACCTGTTACTCTTGCAGGATTGATTCTACCTTTATCAGACATGAATCTTTTTAATAAATCTGCATTCTTATAGTTTAACTCTTCAGCTTTAACTCTTAATTTTGCTCTTTTTCTTCTCTTTCTGAATTCTGCCAACTCAGTCACCTCCTAAAATTAGAACGGGAATTCGTCATCTTCTTCTTCGACAACGCCCGATTGCTTTGGTTCTGTATACTTTGGTTGATTATAGCTATTTGCTGTTTTTGGTTTAGAATTTGAATCTGTTTCAAAACTATTTGTTCCACTACTTCTAGACTCTAAAAATTCGATTCTATCCACAATAACTTCAGTTCTGTATCTTTTTTCACCATTAACTTCATAAGTACTCGTTTGAATCCTTCCTTGTACTCCGGTATTATTACCTTTTCTTAGGTATTCTCCAATCAATTCAGCTGTCTTACCAAAGGCAGCACAACTAATAAAATCTGCTGGATCATCTTTTCTCATTCTATTGACTGCTAGCGTGAATTTGCAATAAGCCATTCCACTTTGTCCATACTTTAATTCTGGATCTCTAACAAGTCTACCAGTTAAAACCACTAAGTTCATAGACATAATAGCCTCCTATTAAACAATTATTGAATTAAGAATTACTTATTCTTAACAATGATATATCTCATAACTTCTTCAGTAATGTTTAACTTGTTTTCTGCTGTTTGTAAATTTTGCCCTTCAGCTTTAAACGTAGTTAATACGTAGAAACCTGTTCCTTTCTTTTCGATTGGATAAGCTAACTTTCTTTCACCCATTTTTGTAGTTTTTAATTCAGTTGCGTTTGATGCTGTTAAGATAGCTTCTACTTTCTCAATGATAGCACCTCTGGCATCCTCCATAACTGTTGGGTTAATAATGTACATTATTTCGTAATTTGTCATCAATTTGACCTCCTTCCCTCTGGATTTTGTCCAAGTAATAAATCACTCAAACAGGGTGCATTAATTATATCATATCTGTAAAACTAAAGCAAGAGTAAATAAAAAACTAACCTATAAAATATAAGCTAGTTTTTTATTTTAATTATTTCTTCTCATCCAAGCTGGAACCTCTAAATCTTCCTCTTCTTTTTTTTCTACTATTTTAGCTAAACTTGGTTTTTCTATCGCTACTACTTTTTTTTCTGTTGCTTCGTCACTAAAGTTAGTTGCAACTAAAGTTACTTGTAATCTATCCCCCATTTCATCATCAGTTGTAACACCAAACATTACGTCATCTACAGATTTCCCTGCAGCTTCCTTTACCATGTTTGAAATTGCAAAAGCTTCATTTAATCCCAGTGCCGATGATCCAGATATATTGATTAATATCTTACTCGCTCCAGATATCGATTTTTCTAATAATGGACTTTGGAGAGCTTTTTCAGTAGCTTTTATAGCTCTATTTTCCCCTTCCATTTCTCCAAACCCAATCATAGCTATTCCTGAGTCTAACATAGTTGTTTTAATATCAGCAAAGTCTAAGTTTATTAATCCTGTTTTTAATATAAGATCTGCCAGACCTTTAATTCCAATTTTTAAAACATTATTTGCTTCCATAAAAGCATTTTGTAATGTTATAGTTTTTTCTGGTAATTCAAATAATTTATCATTTGGTATAATAATAAGTGCATCTACCGACTCTTTTAAATTAATTATTCCCATATCTGCATTTTTCATTCTACTTTTCCCTTCAAAAGTAAATGGTTTGGTTACTACTGCAACAGTTAATATTCCCATTTCTTTAGCTACTGTAGCTATCACAGGGGCTGCACCTGTTCCTGTTCCTCCACCCATTCCAGACGTTATAAATAACATATCTGTTTCCTCTAATAGAGTTTTTATCTTGTCTATATCTTCTTCAGCTGCTTGTTTCCCAATTTCTGGGTTAGCTCCTGCTCCCAGTCCTCTTGTTGATTTTTCCCCTAACTGTATTCTTATGTCAGCTAAAGAATTATGTAAATCTTGGGCATCTGTATTGGCTGCAATATATTCTACTCCCGTCACTCCTGCTTCAATCATATCATTTATTGCATTCCCGCCGGAACCTCCTATCCCCATTACCTTTATCTTCACCAAATGCTCATTCGTATGTATCATCCATCTTCCTCCTTAGACTATCAACTCTATATAAAATTTCCCAACCATTTTTTAAATTTAGACGGACTCTTAGTTCCAGCCTTTTTATTAACTACTTCTTTTTTCTCCACTTTATTTACTGGTTCTTCTTTTTCCTTTACTTCTTCTTCTTTTTTTTCCTCTATATTTGTTTTTTGAAGGTCACTATATTCATCTTCAAGAGCTGTAAGTAATACTCCCATCCCTGTAATACAAGCAGGATTTTTTAATGTAGTTGTCATTCCATCTATTTTAATAGTTGTTCCGATCCTAATATCATAATCTAGTAAAGCTTTTAACTTTTCTAATATCCCATAATCTCCTACAACACCTCCAGCTAATACTACACCATTTTTCAGGTATTCTTTATAACCAGAAGCCTCTATACTTTTTGAAATATATTCCAATATTTCATCGGTTCTAGCATCCATTATTTCTCTTAAATATTTAACATCAAAAGTTTTATTCAAACTTTCACCTTTTTCTAAGTAGGATACTGTAATTTTTTCATCTATTCCTTTATTTTTCACTTCTAATAAAAGATCCTTTACTACTTCACTATTTAATTCTAACACATATTTAAGATCATTAACATAGTGCATGCCACCTATAGGTATTACATTGGTACTAATAAGTCTATTATTTTTAAATATAGTTATCTCTGTCAAACCATATCCAATATCTACTAATGCTACACCATTTACTTTATCTATTTTTTTTAGAGTAGCTTTTGAAGATGCTTCTCCATTGTATATAATACTGTCTACTTCTATCTTTGCTTTATTTAGTGTCTCTACTATTTTTTTTACCTTTAGTTTAGGAATTCTTATTAGATGGACATTTACCTTTAATTTATTACCTACTTTCCCCACTGGATTTTTCATTATTCCAGAATCGTCTACCCTATAGTTATAAATTTCTTTGGCAATTACTTGCTCATCGTCTTTTACAACTTTCTCTTTAGAGATCTCAAAAATTTGATCACAGTGATCTTCAGTAACTTCTATTTCTTCATCAGAAAGTTTATACTCAATTTCGGTGGTACTAGATTTTATATCACTCCCACTAACACCTATAGTAGCTTTTTTTATTACTACTCCAAGTTTGTCTTCTAATCTTTCTTTTCCCAATCTCAGAGTTCTACTGAATAATTCTCCATCGATTATTTCACCTTTTTTTATTCCATTAGACGGGATAATAGTCTGACCTAATACCCTTATATTTTTGCCAGAATCATATAATTCTCCTACAATAATAGTTGTTTTAGATGATCCTATATCTATTCCTGTCCTTATTCTTCTCTTCATCTTTGATCACCCTCTATTCTTTTTATAATGTAGTCTTCAAACCTCAAATCAATATATTCTACTTTTTGTTCTTTATTATTTTGAAGCTTTACTTGATCGTATAATACCTTTACAACTCCATATTTTTTTTTGTTTACATCTATGTTTGTAATTATTTTAAGCCCTGTATTTGTTGTGATTGCTATCCCATTACTCACTTTATATATTTGGGATATTTCATCTTTAAAACTAATTTTTTTCATTATTGTAATAAATTCTTTTATCTCTTCTTCATGATCTATTCGAAATAAAGGCATGTTATATTTTTTACTCTCTTTCATGTACCCATATATTTTCCCCAACTCATCAGATACATAAAACTTTCCATTGTATTCTATATATACAGAAGGTTCCTTTTCATTTATATCAAACAATAAAATATCCGGCATTTGAGTTTTTATAACTACCTCCTTTACTCGTACATCCTCTAATATTTTATCTTTCATTTTTTTTTTATCTATCTCTAATATATTTTTACCTTCTAGATTTTTTATACTATTAACTAAATCATCTATCAACTCTAGATTTTTACTTTTTACGCTTACCTTGGTAACGTCAAATAAGGAGGCTCTTTTAAAGTCTCCATATTCAGTATAAGTATACCAACATATTATTCCTATAAACATAATTTGCAACACTTTTTTCATATTAGTTTCACCTAGTTTATTATTTTAAATATAACATTTTTATCTATTTTTTACAATACATCCATGAAATTATTATATTTTTGTTACATCTAATAACATTTTTTTTAAGATCATTTCAAAATTATATCCTTTTAACTTCCCTAATTTTGGCAATAAACTTGTAGTAGTCATTCCAGGACTAGTATTAACTTCTAAAAAGTATAACCCATCTTCAGACAAAATAAAATCACTTCTACTCATCCCTCTAAGATTTAATATTTCATGGATTTTAGATGCGATCTCCATAGCTTCTTCATAATAATTTTCTTCTATTATAGCAGGAACTTCATATGTAGTTTTCCCAACTGTATATTTTGACTCAAAATCATAGGTTCCAGAATTAGGTATTATTTTTACAACTCCTAATTTTTCTCCATTTAATATTCCGGCTGTCAGTTCTTCCCCAGCAACGAATTCTTCTATTACTAGATCTATTCCACTTAATTTTTCTACCGATTTTTTTGCTTCCTCTAAATTTTGACAGATATAAAGACCTACACTAGATCCCTCTTTAGAAGGTTTTATCACAATGGGATATTTTTTTATTTTATCTATATTAGTATACTTCATTGGTGTTTTAATTCCAAAATCATCTGCAATTATTTTAGTTAAAATTTTATCCATAGATACCGCGCTAGCTGTTACACCTGACCCTGTATATGGTTTTTTCAAGATGTCTAAAACTGCTTGCACTCTTCCATCCTCACCAAATTCACCATGTAAAGCTATATATGCTAAGTCATATTCATTTTCCATAAGTGCAGTTAAATAATTTTCTTCCACTAAATCTATCTTAAATGCATCATATCCTAAATTTAGAAGTCCCTGTAATATAGCTCCTCCACTCATTAGTGATATCTCTCTTTCTGAGGAGATCCCCCCCATCAACACTGCTATTCTCATATTATTTCTCCTAATCTTCAATAATTACGATTTCTTCTTCTAGTTCAATGCCTGAATCTAGTTTTACTTTTTCCTTTACTATCCTGATTATTTCAATAACATCATTATATTTAGCCTTTCCACAATTTTCTAAAAAGTTTGGATGTACATTAGATACTTGCATATCTCCTACTTTATGCCCTTGTACACCAGCAGCTATTATTAATTTCGCTGAAAAATGTCCTTCTGGATTTTTAAAAGTACTACCTAAATTAGGCATATTCAAAGGATGTCTCCTTTCTCTCTTTTTTTTTAATTCTATAACTCTTTCAGTATCAAATCCCACTTCAAATTTAAATATAGCACTTATTACTATCCAGTTTTTTCTCTGGATCTCTGTATTTCTATAAGTTACATAGATCTCTGATTTATTTATTTTTCTAATCTCAAAATTTTCATCGACTATCTCGACCTCTTCTATAGAATCAAAAACTTCAGAGCCATAAGCTCCTCCATTCATATAGATTAGACCTCCTACACTCCCTGGAATTCCTGCTAAATTCTCCAATCCTGAATAATCTTTTTCTTCTGTAAAATTAATCAAGTCATCAAAATTTAATCCTGATTCTACATAGACTCTTCCATTTCCTAGATCTTTTACCTTATTCAATCTATTCAAACTTATAAAAGATATATCCATGTCTCTATCTGGAATCAATGTATTAGTTCCATTCCCAATAAGAAAAATTTTTTCTCTCGTTTTTAAAATTTCAATTATTTCTTCTTTTTTCTCTATTATTATGAGTTCTTTAGCTGTCCCACCAATTTTCATATTCGAGTATTCCCTCATATGGTGGTATTTATATATTTTCATCTTACCTCCAACTTTTCAACTACTTCGTATGCCATCTGTGATATTGTCCCTGCTCCCATAAAAATATAGGTTCTGTCTTCAGATTTTACTTTTCCTAATATTTCTTCAACAGTAGTTAAAATTTTGGTTTTTCCTGAAGTATAGATATCAGCAGCTAATTCCTCCAACGTAATTCCGTAAACATCTTCCTCTCCTGCAGAATATATAGGAAGTAAGATTACTTCATCTGCCAAATCAAAACATCCACGAAACTCCTCATATAAAAATTTTACTCTACTATATCTATGAGGTTGAAAAATTGCTGTAATTTTTTTAGTTTCTATTTTTTTTGCACCTTCCAAAGTAGCTCTTATCTCTGTTGGATGATGTGCATAATCATCTATAATTCTTGTATTCCCATCTAGAAGAATATCATACCTTCTCTTGGCACCTTTAAATTTTTCCAATCTGATCTTTATTTCTTCCAAAGATACTCCTAGGGTATAAGCAAGATATATCACTCCTAAACTATTAGAAATATTATGTCTTCCTGGTACAGTCAATTTAAATTCTCCTAAAAGTTTCCCATTTAAAATAACATCATAGACACTCTTTCTATTTATTATTCTAATGTTATCTGCATATATCCCAGCTTTTTTATCAATACTATAAGTTAAAATTTTATCTTTAGATCCCATTATATTTTCTGATTCTATACAATCAATATTAAGTAATGTAAGCTTTTTAGTTTGCTCATAAAATTGGATAAATGATTTTTTTATATTTTCAAAGCTACCATGATTTTCTAAATGATCTGCCTCTATATTAGTTATGATAGAGTATTCTGGTAATAAATATAAGAAAGAATTATCACTTTCATCTGCTTCTGCTATCAAAAATTTCCCTGTACCACAACATGCGTTTGAGTTTATCTCAGGTAAAATCCCACCTACTATAATAGAAGGATCTAGTGGTAACATCACAGCTCCTAGCATAGAACTAGTAGTAGTTTTCCCATGAGTTCCAGCTACAGCTATTCCAGATTTTCTATTGAATAATCTAGCCAAAAGTTCCCCTCTTTTTATAATTTCTATTCCATTTTCCATAGCATATTTATATTCCGGGTTATTTTCCTTAATGGCACTTGATCTAACTACAAGATCAATTCCTTCTACATTTTTTGCATCATGTTTATAGTGTATTTTTATTCCTAAACTTTCAAGTTCTACACTCACATTTTTTTTAGTTTGGTCTGACCCGCTCACAGAATATCCGCTCTTTGCCATTATCTTAGCCAAACCACTCATACCTATACCATTTATTCCTATAAAAAATACTTTTTTCATCTATTTATTCCCCCAAATTTCTAAAGCATCCACTATTTTTTCTGCTGAATTTCCTTTTTTCATTCTTTTTAATGCAGCTTTCATTTCTGTTAATTCGTGTTCATTTTTTACTAATTCCAAAGCCATTCTAACAGCATTTTGAGCTTCTCCATCTTTATAAATCAAACTAGCTTTGTTCTTTGTAAGGATCTTTGTATTTTCAAATTGTCCGACTTCACGAAGTTGATACGGTATTAATATAGATGGTTTCCCTAATTCTATTAATTCTGAGATTGTCAATGCTCCCGATCTACACAATACTAGGTCAGCAGCACACATTATATTGGCCATATTCTCAAAATATGGTTTTATTTGATCAGTTAATTTATATTTAGATAATTTTGACATAACCTCTTCATAATTTTTTTCTCCAGTAGCCCAATATATCCTTGTATTTTTTTCCTTTAAAAATGAATCCCATTCTTTAATCAATGCTTCATTTATACTTCTTGCTCCTAAACTCCCTCCCATAATAAGAATTATTTTTTCCTGTTCTTCTAATTTTATTTTTTCCCTTTCACTATGAGAATTTAGAGTATAAAATTCCTTTCTTAAAGGGTTTCCTGTGACCTGTAATTTTGACTGGTATTTTGATGGTAACTCATCATAAGTTAGATCAAAAGCTAAAAATATCTTTTTACAAAATCTATAAAATATCTTATTAGCTAATCCTAAAGTAACATTCTGCTCCTGTAGATATATAGGAATTTTTAAAACTATTGCACCTAATAGGGTAGGAATAGAAATATAGTTTCCAAACCCAATTACTGCATCAGGTTTTTCCGTCCTCAATATTGATATAGCTTTTCTTGTAGCTTTAAGAACTTTTATTATTGCCTTAAAATTTCTTAAAGGTAGAACATCTAATCCTATAAATTTATGTCCGGCATTAGGAACAATCTCTTTTTCCATCCTATGGTTAGTACCTATAAAAAGCAAATCTATTTTTTTCTTTCGCAATTCATCTGCTACTGCCAAGGCAGGATAGATATGTCCTCCTGTCCCTCCAGCAGTCAAAATTATTTTTTTCATATATATCTCCCTGATAGGAATTTTACCTATCGTTTAATTAACTATTATTAACTCTCTTCTTTAAATTTTTCTAAAACCAGTTTTTTAAATATCTTTCCTCTCTCTTCAAAACTTTTAAATTGATCAAAGCTAGATGTAGCGGGAGAAAGTAGTACTGTTAGATTTTTACTACCATCCATATTCTTTATTTTTTTCTCCAGTGTAATTAATGCTTTTTCCAGAGTTTTTGTAGTATAAATATCCTCCTTAGGATAGTTTACTGACAATAGTTTACTCTCCAGTTTAGGAGCTAATTCTCCTATTAAATATATTTCTTTTACACTTTTTTTTATCTTCTCAATAAGGGGTGTTAATTCTAGGTTTTTATCACACCCACCACATATGAGTATTGGTTTTTCAAAAGCTCCTATAGCTTTTATCGTGGATTCCAAGTTAGTTCCTTTGGAATCATTTATAAATTTCACAATATTTTTTTTTATTTTATAAGTATAAAAATCCTCCATCCTATGCTCCAAACTATTGGTGTTTTCTAAAAAATTTGATATAACATTATTATCTATACCAATTAATTTAGCAGTTCCTACTACAAATAACATATTTTGTAAGTTATGTCTTCCTTTAAGTGAAAAATTATCTATAGCCGTTATTTGTTCCCCTCTAAAATAGAGGTTATTTTCATATACACAAATATCAGTATTTTCTTCTAAAGAAAGTTTTAAAATTTCTCCATTAATACGATCTAATCTTTTGGTTATCTCTAAATCATCTATATTTATTATAAATTTATCTTTAGAATTTTGATTCATTCCTACATTAAATTTTGTATCGTAGTATTCATCAGCATCCCTATATCTATTTAAATGATCAGGAGCAAGGTTAATTATCATAGCTATATCAGCTTTAAACTCATATAAATTTTCTAGTTGATAAGAGCTCAGCTCTAAAACTATATATTCATATTTTTCTTTTTCTAAAACAGCTTCTGAATATGGAGTCCCTATATTCCCTGCTGCTATACTCCTAATTCCTGAGGCATTCAATAATCCAGCTAATTTACTTGTTGTTGTTGTCTTCCCATTAGTTCCTGTAATAGCTATAATTTTTGTCTTAGAAGTTTTTTTCATATAATTATACGATACTTCTATCTCATTGACTACTTTGATCCCTTTTTTCTTGGCCTTTTCAATTAGATCATTATAGGGTATTCCTGGACTTTTTACAAACAGATCTACGCCTTCTAAATAAGCTACCGCATCTGTAGACGAAACACCTATTTTGTCATCTACAAGTACTGTTTCCCATTTGTTCTTTTCAAGTAATTTAATTACACTTTTACCACTAATTCCAGCTCCATATATCATAGCTTTTTTCATTTTATTACCACCTTTTTTTTTCATAGATTTATGTAGGGGGTAATTTATGAATTACCCGTACCATAAATTTTATTCTTTTTAGTTATTCAATCTGTAATCATTTTTCTACAAATCTGTGACCAAGGTTTTAATTATTTATTCTTTTTTCTATCTCAGCTTTAATATTATCAAGCTTCCTATTCCACACAATAATCCTATTATCCAAAATCTAATAGTTACCTTAGTTTCTGCTAACCCTTGTAACTCAAAATGATGATGGATAGGAGCCATCCTAAATATTCTTTTCTTTCTCATTTTATATGAACCCACTTGTAGTATTACAGATACCGCTTCTACTACAAATACAAATCCAATTAAAAGAAATAGTAATTCTTGTCTTAAAAATATTGCAACTACTCCTAGTAACCCACCTAACATAAGAGACCCAGTATCTCCCATAAAAATTTCGGCGGGATAAAAATTAAACCATAAAAACCCTAATCCTGCTCCTATTAAACCAGTCAAAAATACTGTGATTTCTCCTGTTCCTGCTATATAATAAAGATCAAAATGTTGACTTAACTCTGTATGTCCTGTAAAGTATGCTATTAGCCCTAAAATAGAAGCTGCTATCATTACCGGCATAATTACAAGCCCGTCTAATCCGTCTGTTATATTTACAGCATTTGAGCTTCCTATCAATACCAAAAGTATCCACCCTAATAATGGAGCAGTTCCTATATACAAATAACTCTTTGAAAATGGGTTCATTATTCCAAAATCTAACTCTGTTTGTGATATCCCAAATTTAATTATAAATAACCAAGTCAAGATAGCTATCAATCCTTGCCCTAACATTTTTTTTCTACCTGATAAACCTTTTTTACAGACTGTAAGTTTTCTATAATCATCTAAAAAACCTATACTACTAAATAAAAGCATGCATAAAAGTAACATCAAGTTAAATTTATTGGTCAAATTTCCCACTATTAAATTAGTTATTGTTGCGGAAAAAACTATTAATACTCCTCCCATTGTAGGAGTTCCTGTCTTTATAAAGTGTGTTTTTGGTCCCACATCTTTTGCTTCATCACCTATTTTTCCTTTTTTTAAATACGCTATAAATGGCTTTCCTAACATCATAACAATCATAAGTGATATAGCAAATCCTAAGAACCCTCTCAAATAAATTGATTTTAAATACGCTAAATTTTCATACTTTCCCGCCAAATAATATAACATCTATCAATCTCCTAATCTAAAATTTTATTCAAACAAATACCATTTGAAGCTTTTAAAAATACTGCGGCTCCATTTTTTACCGACTTTACTTTGTCTCTTATTTTTTCTACAGTCTCAAAATAAAAACACTTTTTATGGTCTAATTTCATGTATAAGTTTTTCATCTCTTTTCCCACTAAAAAGATCTCATCTAACTCTAAATTTTCTATAGTCTCTGCCAATTTTTCGTGTAGTTTTATACTTTCTTTTCCCAATTCCAACATATCTCCTAAAACTGCTACTTTATAGTCATCTTTAAAAATTTCATCAAAAGTTTCTAGTGACACTTTCATAGCTACTGGACTGGCATTATAGGCATCATTTATAAAAATTTTTCCATTTTGCTCAACTCTTTCAAACCTCATTCCTGTTAACTTTAAGTTTTTGCAGGTATCTAAAATTTCTTCTCTAGATATTCCCATCTTTAAGCCTACAGTTATGGCTAAGGCTATATTTATAGAATTATATTCTCCATAAAGGTTAGAACGTACTTTCATTTCCTCATCTAAAAAAGATAGTTTAAACTCTCCCCCTCTTTTATCTTGATGAAAACCCTTTATGATATAATCATTATTTTTATTTTTCCCCACTTTAATAGCTTCTGCATTTTTAAAATAAGGATCATCTCCATAGACCACTCTTAATTCTGGTTTTACAAACTCAAAAATTTCTGTTTTTGCTTTAAAAACATTATCTCTATTTTCTAAAAATTCCAAATGAGAGTCCCCTATATTAGTCACAATAGCATAATCTGGACTAGCAATCTTTCCTAATAGTCTGATCTCTCCTAGATGACTCATCCCCATCTCTAAAGTTAAAAATTTATCATCTTCCTCTAGTTGTAGGATAGTCAATGGTAGACCAATATGATTATTATAATTCCCCTGTGTTTTCTTCCCTTTATATTTTTTAGATAAGATAGAGTAAAGTATATCTTTTGTAGAAGTTTTTCCTTCACTACCAGTAATTCCTATGACTGTTACGTCTAGCCTTTCCCTATATTTTTTAGCTAATTCCTGCAAGAATAAGATACTATTTTCTACATATATAGCTCTCTCATCTTCTATTTTAATATTTATATCATCATAAAATGCCAAACAAGCACCTTTTCCCAATACATCTTGAATATATTCATTTCCAGATCTTATTCCAATAAAAACATCATTTTCTTTTATCTTCCTACTATCTATAAGGATTTTTCCTATTTTAATATCTTTGAGATGTTTTTTATCAGGAAACATTTCATTAAAAAAACTTAATTTTTGCATACTTCTGTATCTCCTTATTATAACAATTTTTAACCCTTTTCTCAATCACTCTTAATGTTAAATTTTAACCTCTTCTTTTAATTTTTTTGCAAATTCATATAATGTTTCGTGTACTTCAAATAAACCTTTACTTTTTTTCTCTTCTTCTAATCCGTGACCTGTTTTTACTAATATTGATCTCATCCCTAGATTTTTTCCAGCGTTTACATCACTAATCTTATCCCCAACCATAATTGAAGATGAAAAATCTATACCTAAATCTTTTTGTGCTTGTAAAAACATTCCCGGTTCAGGTTTTCTACAATTACAATTTAATTTATACTGGCCTATTCCCTTTTCCGGGTGATGTGGGCAATAATAAAACCCATCTATATGCCCTCCTATCTTTTCAACTTCTCTTTGAAGATAATCATGTAGAATTTTCACACTATTTTCATCATAATAACCTCTTGCTACCCCAGATTGATTTGTCACTATCACAACTAAATAATCTAGATCATTGAATATTTTTATAGCTTTTTTTGCTCCATCTATGAATTCAAATTCTTCTACTTTATGAAGATAATCTTTTTCAACGTTTATATTTCCATCTCTATCCAAAAAAACACACTTTTTCACAACAATCCTCCCATTATAATTTCCAACCTTTACATTATATAAAATTTTTTCACTTTATAACAGATTTTATTTAAAAAATACATTTTTTTTCATAAAATTTCAATATCCTATATTTTAAGCAGTAAAATTCCTCAAAGTAGATTCTACTTCTAGGACTTTATTATTGTTAGTATACATAAAAAAGCCATCAAAATAAATTGATGGCTTTTCTTAGTTTTGAATCTCTTCAAAAAATAAAAAAGACTTGGCAAGTTCCTATCCTCCCAAGGGGCTGCCCCCTAAGTACTTTCGGCGTTTACGGACTT
>NZ_JBATVM010000229.1:0-19539 GCF_049671765.1 Psychrilyobacter sp. | reverse complement strand
TATCCAAAAGCAATTCAAAAGACACCAGTAGTACAGAATGTACCGACAGCAACACCATATGCATATCCAAAAGCAATCCAAAAGACACCAGTAGTACAGAATGTACCGACAGCAACACCATATGCATATCCAAAAGTAATCCAAAAGACACCAGTAGTACAGAATGTACCGACAGCAACACCATATGCATATCCAAATGTCCCTCAACAAGTACCTACAATAGTAGAAGAATTTAACGTGGCAGCAGCCCCTAACGGAGCAATTACAGGAATATCAAAACCATCAATTACAGGATTAGGTCCAGTACCTATTAACGTATTAATAAATAGTAATACAAAATTAATAGGTCAAGCTAATACAAGATTATTAGATCAAAACAACAGAATAATAAAAAACGATAAAAATATTAAAAATGTTGCTTCGGTAACTACTGCTAATGCTGATTTAATCGATTCTAATTATAAGAATATAGATCTAGTGGCTAACGCAGTAGGTAAAACTAATTTAAATATTTCTAATAACTCTAAAGCTATTGTAGACAATAGTGCTCTGGCTTTAACTAACCAAGCTAAAATTAATAAAGAGAACGATAAAATAACAACTAACTTAGATAACATCAGAGATGAAGATACTAAAATAGCAACTAATAGCACTAAAATAGATGGTAACTCTAGAACTGTGGATGAGAATAGAAAAGAAATAGCTCATAACTCAGATAACATCAGAGCTGAAGATACTAGAGTAGCAACTAATAGTACTAGAATAGCTGGTAACTCTAGAACTGTGGATGAGAATAAAAAAGAAATAGCTCATAACTCAGATAGAATAGATATGAACTCTAATAAAATAGATTCAGTACAAGAAGAATCAAGACAAGGTATTTCTGGAGTATCGGCAATTGCAGGTATCAAATACCAAGATATGACAACTGGGCAAGCCCAAATCGGTGTAGGATATGGAAATTATAAATCTGAAAGTTCAATAGCTATAGGAACTGCTGTTCAGGCTACTGATAACTTAATGATTAACGGTGCTGTATCAGGAAGTACAAGGAAATAATACATCAGCTGTTTATAGTGCAGGAGCTTCATATAAATTTAATTTATTTATTTAACTAAAATAGATTTTAAAAAAAGGACATTCTCTATTAAATGTCTTTTTTTATTTCTTTAGTCATTTTTAATAATTTTAACTATGATGACGACAATTGACGTTTAATTTAAGTTTTTTTTAGTTTATAATTATTCCATAAAAGTAAAAGAAACAAAGTTGCCAAGAAACAAATGAATTATTACAATAAGAGGAGAGAGAAAAATGAAAGAAAATAGACTTCCATTTCAAGTATGGATATTAACGCTTGCAGCATTTGCAATAGGAACAGCAGAATTTATAATTGCAGGAGTATTAAAAGACGTAGCAACAGCATTTTCCATAACAGAAGGAGCTGCTGGAAACTTTATAGGATATTATGCATTAGCCATAGTCATAGGAGGACCGATCCTGACACTTTGGTTATCTAGATATGATAAAAAGATGGTTCTAATTGGATTAATTGGGTTATTTATAGTAGGAAACCTAATTTGTGCCTTTGCACCAACTTACCATATGATGCTTTTGGGAAGAGTTATATCGGGATTAACTCAAGGACCTTTCTATGGGATAGGAGCAGTTATCGCAACAGAACTAGTTACAAAAGAACAAAGTGGAAGAGCGATAGGTCAGATGTTTGCAGGACTAACATTAGCAAACGTTCTAGGAGTTCCTGGAGGAACTTTTATAGCACAAAATTCTAGTTGGGATACAACATTTATAGTAGTTGCATTCCTTGGATTAGTAACAATGATCAGTATAATAATTTTTATAAAAGACTTAAAAGAAAATCAAAAAGAAAACAGTATCATATCTCAATTAAGTGTATTTAAAAATCCTAAATTAATAGGAAGTCTTTTAAGCACAGTACTAGTATGGACAGGATTTATGAGTGTCTATGGTTATTTAGCTCCATTATCAGTAGATGTAGCAGGAATTTCTGAACATTTATTAACTCCACTTCTTATTCTTGTAGGATTTGGTCTTCTAGTTGGAAATAACTTTGGAGGTAAGGCCGCAGATAAAAATCTTGATAGATCACTAATAGTCGGTGCTGTATTTATGATAGTTAGTATGATTATTTTAGGATTTGTCGATACAAATTATTACTTATTCTGGATATTTGCATTTGTATTTGGTATTGGAACTTTCTTTAATGTTCCATCGATGCAAATGAATGTAATGAGATATGGAGCTAAAGCCCCTGAATTAGCAGGTACTGCAAATATTTCAGCATTTAATATCGCTAATTTTTTAGGAGCTTCAATAGGTGGATATATATTAGATAGTCAGTCAATAGGAGCATCTGCGATTCCATTTTATGGAGCAATAATACCAATTATTGGTTTAGTATTTATATTTATCACAATAAAATCTAATAATAAAAAATCAGTTCAATTTAGTTAAAATAAAATTTTTATAATTTTACGACAACTGACGTGTAGTTTAAAATAAAATTAATTTATAATGTTTATATATAAGAAATTAAAACAAAAGGAGTTATTATTATGAAAAAATTATTTGAAGAAAATATATTAGCAGGAAAAAAATTAAAAAATAGAGTTATCATGGCACCAATGACTAGAGCCCGTGCAAGTCAACCTGGAGATACACCAAACGATATGATGGCTGAATATTATGGTCAAAGAGCTAATGCAGGAATGATAATTTCAGAAGCTACTCAAATATCTACACAAGGTAAAGGATATTCTTTTACTCCTGGAATCTATTCACCTGAACAAGTAGAGGGATGGAAAAAAGTAACAAAATCTATTCATGCTAATGATGGTATTACATTTGCTCAATTATGGCACGTAGGAAGAATGTCACATCCATATTTCCATAATGGAGAGAGAACTGTAGGACCATCAGAAGTAGACTTTGATTCACAAATTTGGATGTGGAAAGAGGGAGAAAATGCAGGAAAGATGGTAGATTGTCCTAAGCCTAGAGCACTTGAAACAGAAGAGATCAAAGGAATTATTAGGGATTATGCTAAAGCTGCTAAAAATGCTGTAGAAGCAGGATTTGACGGTATTGAGATCCATGGAGGAAACGGTTATCTTATCGATCAATTCTTAAGAACGCCCTCTAATGTAAGAACAGATGAATACGGTGGGTCTTTAGAGAATAGAACTAGATTTGCAAAAGAGATTTTAAAAGCTACAGCAGATGAGATTGGAGCAGATAAAGTTGGAATTAAATTAGCACCATTTATCACATACCGTGGAATGGACTGTCCATATACTTTAGACGCTATCTTAGATGTTGCTAAATATTGCCAAGAATTGAATATAGAATATATCCACTTAAGTGAAGCTGATTGGGATGAAGCACCTGAAGTTCCAGAAATTTTTAGAGTAGAACTTAGAAAAGTATTCAAAAATAAAATAATTGTAGCAGGAAATTATACAAAGGAAAGAGGAGAAGAGTTATTAGAAAAAGATTATGCAGATCTAATTGCATTTGGAAGACCATTTATTTCTAACCCTAACTTACCGCATAAATTAGAAAATAACTTACCATTGATGCCTTTAGATCCAACTACTTTATTTGGTGGAGATGAAAAAGGATATTTAGATTACCAAGGTTAGTAAGTAAAAACTATTCGAAAGTTTCAATAATTATAAATTTAATGGATTAAATTCAAATAAAAATTAACCCTTAAGCCATAAATAGTTTAAGGGTTAATTTTTTTATTATTTATCCTTTCATAGCCTTGATCTTACTCGGAAGGGAGAATAATTTAATAAACCCTTCGGCATCATGGTGATCATATAGGTCACTGGCTCCAAAAGATGAAATACCTTCATCATAAAGTGCATTAGGAGATATTCTTCCTGCAACCTTTATATTTCCCTTATATAACTTAAGTTTTATCGTTCCAGTTACTACTTTGGAAACCTCATTTATAAATGCATCCATTCCCTCTTTTAAAGATGTATACCATAAACCATTATAGACTAACTCTCCATATTTCTGCCCTATATTTTTCTTAAAAGCTTGAGTTTCCTTATCCAAACAGATACTCTCTAATTCTTTTATAGCTTTATATAATACAGTTCCACCAGGAGTTTCATATATACCTCTAGATTTCATCCCAACAAGTCTATTTTCTACAATATCAGCTACTCCTACCCCATGTTCACCAGCTATTTTATTTAATTTCATTAAAATATTAGCGGCAGATAATTTTTCTCCATTTACACTTATTGGCACTCCTGACTCAAATCCTATCTCTACATACTCAGCTTCATCCTTGGCATCTTCTAAAGATTTTACCATCATATAGAGATCATCCTTATGCTCATTTTCTAAAAATTCTATATCTCCACCTTCGTGACTTATATGCCAAAGATTTTGATCTCTAGAATAAATTTTTTCTTTTGTCACAGAAAGTTCAATTCCTTTAGATTCAGCATAATCTATGGCATCTTCTCTAGATTTGATATCCCATTCTCTCCAAGGAGCAATGATCTTTATCGATGGATCTATAGAAGCTATCCCTACTTCGAATCTAACTTGATCATTTCCTTTTCCAGTACACCCATGACAAATATATGTAGCTCCTTCTTTATGAGCCACTTCTACTAATTTCTTAGCTATAAGTGGTCTTGCAAATGCTGTTCCTAACAGATAACTATCTTCATATATTGCTCCTGCTTTTAAACCTTTAAAAGCATACTCACCTACAAATTCCTCAGCTACATTTTCAACATATATTTTAGAAGCTCCAGATTCAATAGCCTTTATTTTGACATCTTCCATATCATCTTCTTGTCCTAAATTAACACAGACTGCTATTACTTCTAAATCATAATTTTCCTTTAACCACGGTACTATAATAGATGTATCCAGTCCCCCAGAATACGCTAATACGATCTTTTCTTTTTTCAATTTATACCCCCCAAATTAATTTTATCAGCCAAGTGTCGCTACCAAAATAGATTTTATTGTATGTACCCTATTTTCTACTTGGTCAAAAACAACCGACTGTTCGCTTTCAAAAACTTCATCACTAACTTCTAATTCTTTTAAACCAAATTCTTGATATATTTTTTCTCCTATCTCAGTTTCTAAATTATGAAA
The DNA here is from genome assembly GCF_049671765.1 of Psychrilyobacter sp. Taxonomy (NCBI): domain Bacteria; kingdom Fusobacteriati; phylum Fusobacteriota; class Fusobacteriia; order Fusobacteriales; family Fusobacteriaceae; genus Psychrilyobacter; species Psychrilyobacter sp. The sequence goes on along the minus strand of NZ_JBATVM010000229.1, from coordinate 14,361 downwards.
TGCTGGTAAACAATGCATAAAAATAGCATCTTTTTTCGCATATCCCATAAGTTTTTTATTTACTTGATACTCTTTTAGCATCTCTATCCTATCTTTCCACATATGAAAATCTTCTCCCATAGATAACCAAACATCTGTGTATACTATGTCTGCATCTTGGAGAGCTTTTTTGGGTAACATTTCAAAATTTATAACTGCCCCTGTATCTTTGGCAATTTCTTTAGCTTTAGTAATCAATTTTCTTTCAGGAAATAACTCTAATGGTGATAAAAGTGTAAAATCCATCCCCATTTTAGCTGCACCAATTAATAAAGAATTCCCCATATTACTCCTTCCATCTCCTACATATACTAATTTTTGTTCTGAAAGGTTACCTTTTTTTTCTTCAATAGTCATAAAATCAGCTAAAATTTGAGTAGGATGAAATTTATCTGTAAGTCCATTCCACACAGGAATCCCTGCATGTTTAGCCAACTCTTCTATTTTTTCCTGAGAACTCCCCCTATATTCTATACCATCAAACATCCTTCCTAAAACCCTTGCAGTATCTATAATACTTTCTTTTTTTCCTATTTGGGACCCTACAGTGCCTAAATATGTAGTTCTTGCACCTTGATCTAGTGCACCTACTTCAAAAGCACATCTCGTTCCTGTCGAATCTTTTTCAAAAATAAGAACTAAATTTTTTCCTTTTAAATTTTGTTTTTCCATATTATTCTTTTTATCTGATTTAAGATCTTTAGCTAATTCAATTAAACCCCTTATTTCCTCTGTAGAAAAATCTAAAAGTTTTAAAAAACTTCTCCCCTTCATTACTTCCTCCTAAGATTCATCATTAAATATTATCTATTTAAACCTGCCAATAAAAATTTACCCTTAATCAATAATCTGTTAGCAGGTATATCAGATTATTTTTTTATATGTTTTTTTATTAATTCATTATATTTTTCACTTTTTAAAACTTTCTCTAAAGCTTTGTTTATTTGAGCCAATAACTCCTTATCTTCTTTTCCCATAGCCATAGCATATTCTTCTGATTGTAATTTATACTCTGCTAACTTCAGACCACTATTGTTCTCAATTGTTTTTTTAGCTTGTTGATAGTCTAATATTATCATGTCTATTTTTTTAGCTTTTAATGATAAAACAGCTTCATGTAATTTATTATATTTTATTGATTCCACACCATCTATTTTTTTAGATAGATCTTCAGCTATAGTATCGCTAGTTGTTCCCATTACAACACCTATTTTATTCCCTGCTATATTAGATTCACTCTTTATCTCTTTTGCTTCTTCTCCTACCATAATTACTTGACTAACATTAAAATATGGATGGGTAAAATTCACATTTTTCTTTCTATCTTCTGTTACTGACATTCCAGCTACAATTAAATCTATTTTTTTAGTCTGAAGAGCTGGTAAGAGTCCACTAAAATCCATTCCTACTACTTTAAATTTAAGGCCCGTTTCTTTGCCTACTTCCTTTAATAGATCCATATCAAATCCTACTATTTCGTCTCCATCCATACATTCAAATGGCACAAAATTAGGAGCAGTTCCAACAACTATGACCTTTTCTTTATCTTTATTTCCTCCACACGCTGTTATCATCAATCCTACTATTAATATTATCATCATTTTCATTATTTTGTTCATTTTCTCCTCCATTTTTATTTTTCACAAAATTCCTTGGCATCTTTTATCTGTTTTTCTACTGACTCTATCCCAGTTCCACCATAACTTTTTCTCTCATTGACACACTCTTCTATACTTATTTTTTTATTTATATCACCTTCGAATAGATCACTATAACATTTAAATTCCTCTAACTTTAATTCGGATAAACTTTTTTTATTCATCTCACAATAAACAACTAATTCTCCGACTATTCTATGAGCATCTCTAAATGGTAACCCTTTCTTTGCCAAATAATCAGCTACATCAGTAGCATTTATAAATCCATTTTCAATTCCCTTTATCATATTTTTTTCATTTATTTTCATTGTCATTAACATCTCTTTAAAGATAATCAAAGATATTTTTATTGTATCTATAGAGTCAAAAATTCCCTCCTTATCCTCTTGCGTATCTTTATTATAAGCTAGTGGTAACCCTTTCATAACTGTCAATATTCCCATTAAATTCCCAAAAATTCTTCCTGTTTTCCCCCTAATAAGTTCGGCTATATCTGGATTTTTTTTCTGTGGCATAATAGAAGACCCTGTAGAGTAAGAATCATCCAAAGTTACAAATGAAAATTCACTTGTAGACCATATTATTATCTCCTCAGCCAATCTAGACATATGCATAGATATCATAGAAATTATAAAATTTAATTCGATTATAAAGTCTCTGTCGCTAACACTATCCAAACTATTTTTAGTAACACTAGAAAATCCAAGTTCATCTGCCACAAAATGTCTATCTATATTATAGGTTGTTCCAGCTAGTGCTCCGGCTCCTAATGGCATTACATCGAGTCTTTTGTAGGAGTCTTTTAACCTATCTAAATCTCTTTTGAACATCTCATAATAAGCCATCATATGATGGGAAAATAAGATTGGTTGTGCTCTCTGAAAATGAGTGTATCCAGGCATAATAACGCTTTTACTTCTATCAGCTATTTCTACCAATCCCACTAATAATACTCCTAATAATTTTTCTATTTCCACACTTTCTTTTTTTAGATACATTCTGATATCCAAAGCTACCTGATCATTTCTACTTCTAGCTGTATGTAATTTTCCTCCTACATCTCCTACGATCTCTATCAACCTTTTCTCAATAGCCATATGAATATCTTCATCTTTTAGATCAAATATAAATTTTTCTTGCTCTATCTCATTTAATATCTGTTTTAGCCCACTTTCTATTTTTGTCTGTTCATTTATTCCAATTATTCCTTGTTTAGCAAGCATCTTAGAATGAGCTATACTCCCTGTTATATCCTCTTCATACATTCTTTTGTCAAAATTTATAGATCCATTGAATTCTTCTAATATTTTCGCTGCTTCCTTATTGAATCGTCCACCCCAAAGTTTCATTGTTATCTCCTTTTTTTACTTTTTTCCATAATAAAGATAATTTTTTAAATCTTCTTTATTCATCCCTTCAATTCCCATTTTTTCTAAATTTCTTCCCTCTTCAAAATAACTTTTACTGTTATAAGCTCCTGCAATTGTTATACAAGAATACATCATAGGGGTCTCAAGTCCCAATAATTTCCCAAGAGAATAGCACGGCACCACTAAATATGGAATGTCCTCTGTTATATATCTATGTTTTGATGTACTAGGAGCACCAATTTTACTATGTGCCACCGAACTTCTATTTAACTCATATACACTTTCATACTCTAAATTATACAGTGAATTCATAGCTTCCAACTCTGGCTTTAGATAAAATCCTATAGCTTTTCCAATTTCTAATCTTTCCTTTTCCATAACAGATACGGCCTTAGAAGTAGCTACAGAACAAGTATCTCTATAATAATTAAATTCTCCTCCAAAATTTTCCATTATTCCCATATTTAGTACTGATAATAGTGGATGTCCTCCAAAATTTATATTTTCCATTCCTGCTACAACTACATTTTCTAATTTTGTTAATTTTATTGGGAATACCTCATTTAAAATTTTTAGTGTCTCATCGGTTTTTATTCCTGGAAAAACTCCTACTGGTAGATGAGATTTAGTTCCATAGATTGCTACTCCTCCTTGACACTCTATTCTACAAGCCCAAGGAATGGATATTCCATCTACTAAAGTTACATCTTTTTTTCCTTTTTCTAACATAATTTTATTAAAAACTAAACTAGAAAAATTTCCGGGCATAGACACTAATATATGACCATCTAAATATGGATAAATTTTATTAAAAATAATTTCTTGAGCATATGATGGTACCACTACTACGAGTATCTTAGAATAATTTAAAACTTCAATGATATCAGTTGTTATTTTATCTATTTTTTGGATTCCAGGAATCTCTAATTTTAATCCATCTACTTCTTTTAATGCTTCTATATGTCCATTATTTTCTTCTATTCCCTCTAGATTTACAGAAAACTCTTTAGCATCATATAAACAAACTCTATTTCCTATTTTGGAAAAATGATATGCTGCTGTAAGTCCTCCATTTCCTCCACCTATTATCCCAACTGATTTCATAAATTATCCCCCAAAATATTTATTTATTAATTCTTGATATTTCCCACTTTTCTTCATCTTTTTAATTTCTTCATTTAATTCTGATATTAATTTTGGATTTCCTTTACCTAAGGCAATTGCTGAACCATCTTGTCTTTCATCTAGTAATCCTGCTAATTTTAATTTCTTATTATTTTCTAAATAATTATTAGCTACAACTTCACCAACTATTACAGCGTCGATCTTTTTACTATTTAATTCTAGTATAGCTCCCGTAAATGAATTATATCTTTTAAGCTCTACTCCCTCTATCTCATTTGCAATAGTTTCTTGAATAGTTCCTAACTGCACTCCTACCTTTTTTCCTTTTAAATCATCTAAATTTTTAATCCCAGTGGTATCCTCATTTACCAAAATAGCTTGAGCAGAACTATAATAAATATCTGTAAAATCTATAGCTTTTTTTCTCTCCTCTGTAGGAGTCATTCCAGCTATTACCATATCTATCTTTTTTGTCTGAAGAGCTGGTAATAATCCATCAAAACTCAAGTTTTTCCATTCTATTTCATATCCTAAATTTTTTGCTAACTCTTCCATAAATTCAATATCAAATCCTGTTATCTCCCCATTTTCAATATATTCATAAGGTTTATATTCCGCATTTGTTCCTATGTATAGTTTTTTTGTCTGTACCTCTTCTTTTCCACATCCAACCAATATAACCATCATTAAGATTCCAACTAAAGTCATTATTTTTTTCATGATATTCATCTCCTTTTTATTTTTTATGAGTTCTGATTCACACTCTTATACGCTATGGTTGTTTCCACAAACAATATACTCTTTAATCTATTTTCTTATTTTTAGGTATAAAAAAGGGACCCTGCTGTTTTTAACAGAGTCCCTGTTAGATTAGCATGATTTCTTTCCTATTTAATTTTTTAAAATCCTACTTATTTTCATTCTAATCCCTCATTTAAAATTTTTTTAAAACCATTTTTTTAATAGTTTATCGTATGTCCCGTTTCCTTTTAATGTTGTTAAAGCTATATTTATTTTTTTCAACAATTCTTCATTGTCTTTCGATACTGCCATTGCATATTCTTCCTTTTCTCCCTCTGCTGATGTAATTTTTATTCCTTCATTATTTTTTACAAAATTCTTAGCTGGTTCCCCATCTAAAACTACTGCATCTATTTTCCCCTCTTTTAAATCCATGATGGCTACATATCCTGCATTATATTTTTTTGTTTCTACACCTTTGATCTTACTGACTACTACATCTCCTGTAAATCCTAAGATTACTCCTACTTTTTTACCTTTTAATCCATCAAAATTTGCTATATCCTCTGCTTTTTCAGCTGTTATGATAACTTGATTTGCTTTATAATATGTTTCACTAAAGTTTACAGCTTTTTTTCTTTCCTCTGTAGCTGTCATTCCTGCTATTATCATATCTATTTTTTTAGCCTGTAATGCTGGCAATAAACCATCAAAAGCCATATCCTTAATCTCTATTTCTATTCCTATTTCCTTTGATATTGCTTCCATAAGATCCATGTCAAATCCCACTGTTTTTCCATCTTCTAAATATTCAAAAGGTGCAAATTCAGCATTGGTCCCCACATATACCTTAGATACCTTTTCCTCTCCAGTATTTCCACAAGCTACCATAAATATTCCAATTATTGCGACCATTATTAATTTTATTGTATTTTTCATTTTATTCCTCCAATTTTTATTGTATTTTTTATATTTTTACTACTGAAAAGTAAATTTTAATGATTTAATACCTTGTCTAAAAATTCTTTAGTTCTTTCATGTTTAGGAGTCTCGAATAACTTCTTAGGAGAAGCATCTTCTAAAATAACTCCATAATCTATAAAGAATACTCTATTCGCCACACTCTTGGCAAAGCCCATCTCATGAGTTACGACTATCATAGTCATACCAGAACTTGCTAAATCTCTCATTACATCTAATACCTCTCTTACCATCTCTGGATCTAGGGCTGATGTAGGCTCATCAAATAAAAGTACATCTGGCTCCATTGCTAATGCTCTAGCTATTGCAATCCTTTGTTTCTGCCCTCCTGAAAGAGCCTCGGGATATACATCTGCTTTATCTTCTAATCCTACTTTTTTTAATAAGTTATTTGCCTTTTCCATAACCTCTGCTTTTTTCATTTTTTTTACCTTCATAGGAGCCAGCATAAGATTTTCTAATACGGTCTTATGAGGAAATAAATTAAAATGCTGAAATACCATCCCTACATTTTGTCTAACCTTATTAATGTTTACCTTTGGATCTGTAAGATCTTTTCCTTGGACTACTACCTTCCCTGATGTTATATCTTCCATCATATTAATACATCTTAAAAATGTAGACTTTCCTGATCCAGAAGGCCCGATTACTGCTACAACTTCTCCTTTATCTATATTTTTAGTTATCCCCTTTATTACCTCTAGGTCACCATAACTTTTATATAAGTTTTCTATTTTAATCATTAGTTTTTCACCTTCTCCTCAATTTTTCTCATAAACTTAGTAAATAAACTAGTTAATATCAAGTATATAATTCCAACTGCCAAAAGTGGTTCTACACCTCTATATGTCTGACTAGTTATTATATTTGCCGAACGTAGTAGATCTACTCCACCAATAAATCCTACTATAGACGTTTCTTTCAATAGAGATATAAATTCACTTACCAATGTTGGTAATATCTTTCTTACTGCTTGAGGTACGATAACCTCCTTCATAGTAGTTATATAATTCATCCCCAATGCTCTAGCTGCTTCACTTTGCCCCTTATCCAAACCTTCTATTCCTGCTCTTATTATCTCAGCTACATAGGCTGCACTATTTAGTCCAAAAGCTAATCCTGCTACCACGAGTATCGGTACATCTCTAAGTGATCCTACAAAGATTACATTTGCTAAAACCATCAGTTGAACTACCGCTGGGGTTCCACGAATTAGATCAACATAGATCAGTGCCCCTTGAGATAACGGATTAAATTTATTTTTAAATGGGTAGAAACGACTCAGTCTACATAGTGCCAAAACTACTCCTAATGCTATTCCAATTATTGCTGCTAAAATTGTTACATTGATGGAAAACAATAACCCTTTCAGGATATACATATATCTATCCCCGTCTATGAATATTCCCTTAAGTGTTTCTAAATATGCCATTTTGCTCCTCCTAGTTTGTTGTATAAAAAAATCCCAAAATATGTAGTTTTACTACAGACCTTGGGATAAAAAAAGCCGTCATAATTAATTGACGGCTAAAATTTCAATACTTAATATACTCATAAAGACATAATGTTACTATCTCTAATCTTTGCAAAAAGTCTATCCTAAGATCAGCCTGTTTATAAATTTAGTTGGGTGTAATTTTCTTCTCCTTATCCTACTATTCATTAACATGGCGAATCCTCCTTTTTTAAATTTTTTATAATTTATTTATAGAAATACTATCACAAATCATTTCATTTGGTCAACCTTTTTTTTAAAACATTTTTCTTTCTTTTTTTATATAACTCTCTCAAACATTGATATTTCTTGAGTTTTATATCCATCATCTATTATAATTTTTCCCACTTTTTTCTCATCTTTAGAATCAAACAACGCCTTTCCATAAAAATCTATAAATTTAAATCTATAATCGGAGGAGTAGATCTCAAAGGAAAAATTCCCCTTTAAAAGACCTATTATATCCACCAATCTATCCAATAAATTTTTGGTTCTTCTAAAAAAAACGTTTAAAATAAGCTCTTTTTCATCTTTTGAACTCATATTTAGGTCCTCTAGCATAGAATTTAAAATAAAAAAATTATCTATTTTCCCAACAAATTTGATTTTAAACTCTTCTCGTTTAAAATCATCTTCGCCTAAGACCTTCATTATGCAAGATCTTTAGTTCTTTTAATAGGACAAAGATCTCCACACATAGTACAAGTCTCTCCATCTATTGGTTGAGATGATTTTCTATATGCCTTTGCTTTTATAGGATCGATACATAGTTCTAACATCTTGTCCCAATTTAATTCTCCACGGGCTTTACTCATGGCATTGTCCCATTCCATAGCTCCAGGAATTTGCTTAGCTATATCCCCTGCATGAGCTGCTATTCTAGAAGCTATTATCCCTTCCTTCATATCATCTAAATCTGGTAATCTAAGATGTTCTGCTGGAGTAACATAGCAAAGAAAATCAGCTCCACTCGCTGCTGCCAAAGCTCCTCCAATAGCTGAAGTTATATGATCATACCCTGGTGCAATATCAGTAACAAGTGGTCCGAGCACATAAAATGGTGCCCCATGACATAATTTTTTTTCTAATTGCATATTAGAAGCTATCTCATGTAAAGGAACATGCCCAGGCCCTTCTATCATGACTTGTACATCTCTTGCCCATGCTTTTTTTGTCAATTCTCCTAAAAATAATAATTCTTGAATTTGAGGAGCGTCTGTTGCATCCTTTATACTCCCAGGTCTAAGTCCATCTCCTAAACTAAGTGTTACATCATGTTCTACACAGATATCAAGCAGTCTATCATAATGTTCGTAGAATGGATTTTCCTTCTTATTTAATTTCATCCACTCATATAAGATAGCTCCTCCACGACTTACAATCTTAGTCAATCTAGGGTTATTATCTACTCTTTCTGCACATACTTGATTTAACCCTGCATGAATAGTCAAAAAATCTATCCCATTTTTTGCATGTTCTTCCACTACCTCAAAAAGGTCATCTACTGTCATATCTTTTATGTTTTTACCATATTTTGCTACTGCATCATACATAGGTACAGTCCCTAACATAACATCTGAATATTCTACTAACTTAGTTCTAAACTCATGTGTAGCACCATATATACTAAGGTCCATAATTGCATCTGCCTTATACTCCAAGGCTTTTTTTACCTTTTCAAATTCTAACTCTAAATCATATGAATCTTCTGATACACCTAAATTTACATTTACTTTAGTTTTTAATCCTTCTCCAACAGCTATTCCTCTTAGAGATTTATGATTTTTATTAGCAGGAATTACAATCTTTCCTTCACTCATTTTTTTTAGTAACGTCTTTTCATCTATAGCTTCAGATGCCAATACATCTCTCATTTCTTTTGTTATTATACCTTTTTTTGCTGCATTCATCTGTGTTGTATAATTATTCATTTTATCCCTCCATTTTAATTTATTTAATTAATTATTTTATTTAATTTTTTAATTTTTTCTATAATATTTTCTGCTCCTACGATCTCACTGACCAGACATATCCTATCTGCTCCTCTTTTTTTCACTTCTTCTATATTGCTTTCTTTTATCCCCCCAATGGCTACAAAAGGCAAATCTATATTTTTTATTACTTCTTCTAAATAGCCTAATCCTACAGGATCTTTTTTCTTTGTAGTAGTCTTAAATATAGGCCCTACCCCAATATAATCAGCTCCATCTAATACAGCTTTTCTAGCGTGTTCAAGACAATGAGTAGATCTTCCTATTATCTTATCTTCTCCAATCAATTTTCTCACATGAGATATTTCCATGTCATCTTGTCCCACATGAACTCCGTCTGCATCTACTAAAATAGCTATATCCACATGGTCATTGACTATAAAAATAACATTATTTTCACGGCAAAGTTTTCTTATTTCTATAATCTCTTCTACCTTTTCCCTTATACATTTTTCCTTTTCTCTATATTGAATTACCTTTATTCCCCCATGAATCATAGATTTTACGCACTCTATATTAGATCTACCATGTGCAAATTTCTCCCCTGTGATTCCATATATACCATGAGGTATAATCAGTTTATTTCTTTTCATAATATCCTCCCTTACTCATCACAATATTAGCCATCATAGAAGCTACTATCAAAACCTTAGGAGAATAAGTTTTATATTCCTCAATTCCCTTTTTAAAATCTCCAACTACATATAGATTTTCACCAAATTTTTTAGTTGAAATATCATCGATATCATGATGTGCTACCCCAGATGCTGAAACAATTAGTTTATTAGAACCATAAAATTCCTCTACCAATAACTTTTTATACTCCTTTTTATCAAAAGCTTCTACCAAGATATCACAGTCGGAAAATAGATCTTTTATATTATTTTTTTCAATTTTCTTATCTATAATTTCTATCTCTAAATTAGGCTCTATCCTCATTAAATTTTCTCTCAGTGTTTCTACTTTAGATTTTCCAATCTGATCATAAAAATAAAACTGCCTGTTAAGATTAGAAAGTTCTATTCTATCAAAATCAGCTATCTTAAGGTTTGACACTCCACTTCTTACTAAATTTACAGCTACATTTGATCCTATCCCTCCAGCTCCTAAAATACCTATTTTCATACAATTAACTCCCAATCTTTATGAACTACTTGATAACCTCTTGCCCTTATGGCATCTTCCGTTTCTTTCACACTTCTATTATCTGAAATTTCAAATTGTGGTGTCGATTTTTCCATATCACTATATGCTCCTACATTGGTTTTAGACCCAGCTGAAAATTTAGTCACTCCCAATCCAATTAAATTATCTCTAAATTCTGCAATTTCTCTAGTAGATATATTTATCCCTGCTTTAGGAAGAAATAATCTATATGCCAGAACAAATTGAACAAAACTTGCGTCATCTAAGATATATTTACTCTTATATCCACCCTCTGCCTCATTTATACGAGGTAATGATATAGAAAACTCACTATTTAAGTATTTATCTGTAAGATATTTTGCGTGAAGCCCCGATAAATAAGCTTCTTCTACCAGGTCTCCTAATCCAAATAACGTCCCTACATTTATACTTCTAAGCCCTGCACGAGCTCCTCTTTCAGGAGTTTCTAGCCTCCACATATAGTCTGCTTTTTTCCCTCCTAAATGTACACTCTTATAGATCTTCTCATCGTAAACTTCTTGATATATTGTCAATCCATCTACTCCAATTTTCCCTAATCTTCTATATTCTTCTGTCTCTAATGGATATATCTCTATTACCACAGAATCAAAATATTTTTTCAATACTTTTACAGCATCTTCTATATAATCTACTCCTACTAATCCTTCAGCTTCTCCTGTTAAAAGTAGGATATGTTTTATCCCTGTTTTTGCAATTTCTATGGCTTCAGCTTCTATCTCATTTAATTTAAGGTGTTTTCTATCTATCTTATTATTTTTATTAAATCCACAATAGGTACATTCATTGGTGCAATAATTTGAAATATACATAGGAATATATAGACTTATTACTTTCCCAAATTGCTGTACACTCCTCCTTTGAGATTCCTTTGCCATCTCCTCTAGATGATCTTTAGCCTTAGGAGATAATAGATTCAAAAAATCAAACTTAGTTAATTTTTCTTTTTTTATAGATTTTTTTATCTCCTCATAGGTAACTTCATCCATATATTTTTCCATATCAAAATCTTTAAATTTTTCTATTTCTTTATAAAATGACATCTTCCCTCCTAATTATTATGTAAAAAACCCGTTAATGGTGACGATGCATTGGCATATCTACTTTCCTCAGCCATCTTAGCTTTATACGCCATCCTTCCTGCTCTTACTGCCAGTGCAAATGCTTCTCCCATCTCTGCTGGATTTGGTGAACATGCTATTGCAGTGTTTACAAGTACTGCTGCTGCTCCCATTTCCATAGCTTCTGCTGCCTGAGATGGTTTTCCGATCCCTGCATCCACTATTATTGGGAGGTCTATATTTTCTATCATTATCTCTATCATTGCCTTAGTTTCTATTCCACGATTTGATCCTATAGGTGATCCAAGAGGCATTACTGCTGCTGCTCCGGCTTCTTTTAATCTCTGTCCTGCTATTAGATCTGGAGTCATATACGGTAACACTATAAATCCTTCACTTGCTAAGACCTTAGTCGCCTTTATAGTTTCTGCATTGTCTGGCATAAGATATTTCATGTCATTTATTACTTCGATTTTAATAAAATCTCCACACCCTGCAGCTCTCGCTATCCTTGCAATTTTTATAGCTTCTTCAGCATTTCTAGCTCCAGATGTATTAGGTAACAATGTAATATCTTTAGGAATATAGTTTAATATATTTTCATCGCTATTATTTAAATTAACCCTTCTAAGAGCCATTGTTATTATTTGTGATCCACTTGCTTTTAACATTTTTGGTATCTCATCTTTAGAAGAAAACTTACCTGTTCCTGTTAATAATCTACTTTTAAATTCTACTCCGCCTAATATTAATTTATCCATCTTTATCCCCCCGACACAAAATATAATACTTCTACGCTATCTTTTAAATTCAAATTACTTTTCGACCAAAGTTCTTTTTTTATAACCTCATCATTGTGTAAAATTACCACGCCATCACTATCTAGATCCAAGCTTTTTATCAGATCATAGATATTTTTTGATTCTACTTTTTTTACTTCACCATTTAAAGTTATCTCCATCTATCCCCCTTTAATCTTTATGTAATAAAAAAACCGTATACCCACAGGTATACGGTTATAATTGTTCTCTAAAAAATATACTTACTATAAATTTTATAAAAAAACTCCGCTTTCCTACGCTAGTGCTAACTAGATTCAGGTTCAAAGGGTCAGTAATTTTATACTTCTCAGCCACGCGGCTCCCCTAGCTTTCTATTCGATTGTCTCTTGCTTTGATTCGATTTCAGTTTATATCCATTTCCTATTTTTGTCAATCTTTTCTTTTTTTTCTACCATTTTTTCAAACACTTCTATAGAAATATTTCCTGCTCCTAAATCTATACCTGGCCTATGAAAACCATGAAAATCAGATCCTCCAGTTAAGATTAAGTTTCTTTTTTTAGCCACTTTCATCAATTTATTTTTTTTTCTTAGTATTATACTTGGATAATATAGCTCCAAACCATCCAATCCATTTTTTATCAAAATATCTATTATATTTACCACTGTATCATCTGGATGAGATATCAGATGTGGATGTGCCAAAACAACTACAGCTCCATTGGCTTTTAATTTTTTTACTACCTCTATCATATCTACTCCTACCTTTGGTACATAGGCAGGTTGTCCATCTCCCAAATATCTATCAAATACTTCATCCATAGTAGTTGCAAACCCTTTTTTTAGTATCATCTTGGCTATATGTGGTCTTCCTATTACATTCCCAAGCACTTCCCCTTGTACTTCAGATAAATTTATTTCTATTCCTAAGTTACTTAATTTTTTTAATATTTCTAGAGTTCTATTAAATCTTTTTTCTTGTAAATTTTTTAACCATTCTAAAAACTTTTTATCTTCTAAATTTAAAAAATACCCAAGTATATGGATGTCTTTATTTTTAAAATTTGCTGAAATTTCTATCCCATTCACAAAGGTTATACCTTTTTTTTCTGCCTCTATTCTTCCCTCTTTTAGTCCATCAATATTATCATGATCAGTAATAGCCATGACCTTTACATTGTTTTGTTTAGCTCGTTCTACTAATTGTGTAGGAGTCTGTGTCCCATCTGAAAATGTAGAATGCATATGTAAATCTATCATGAGTCCTCCTTTTTTAATGTTTCATCCTTTCACATATATCCTTTAAGTCATTATCTATATATACCATATCCATCAAGTCCTCTATCCATGAATATCTACTTCTATCTTCTATCTCAGAAATAATATGGAGTGCTGCCGCTTTTACTGTATTTTCTTCACTCCAAATTGCATGATTTAAAAATCTTAGGTCATTCTCACCAGCTTTGTTCAATTTTTTGATTGTATCTTTACACTCATCACACACATGTACACACCTTTCAAAGTCAGCATTTTCGTCAGTTTTTCCAATTTCATATACACTTAGACTTCTCCCAGATTCTCCACATAGTTCACAAGTCGATTTTGATCTTCTTACCATTTCTTTTCCAAATTCCACTATATTATTCTTTCTTGCTTTGCTTCTTCCTGTCCATTTAGCCATGATCCTATCTCCTTTTTATTTTCTTATTTCCACCTTTTATTATATCATAAACAACATAAAAAAATTAGTATTAATCAAAAATAGTGAAGATAAATCATTCATATTTTATATCTATATCTTTTTAAATAAAACTCCTACAGATTTTCTATATCAGTTTTCCATATCCACGGTTGTTTTTTTATTAGACCGTCAGCAAATGGTATATGAATCGAAACTATCACAGATAATAGCAATAACTGCTGATACCATAATA
>NZ_JBATVM010000228.1:0-4362 GCF_049671765.1 Psychrilyobacter sp. | reverse complement strand
ATCAACTCTTAATTTAAAATCATAAACTTTACTTTTTGTATTTTCTTTAATTGTTCCCTTAGGTCTTCCAACTTTATTATTATCTATATTTTTCATAATTTCACCCCAAATAATTTTAATTAAATTTCTGTAACACATACTAACGGTATATTTTTAGTTTTTGCATAGTTTAGTACTTTAGAATAAACTTTTTTTTCTAAAAATCGTTTTCCAAAAGAAAAAGGTAAAACTTTTTTAATTTCTTCTTTTTCTGTTTTTAATAAAGAAAAATATTTATTTTTAAGTTCTTCTCCACGATAACCTATTTCACCTTCTATGATACCAAAATAATAAAATTCTTTTGGTCTTCCTTTATTTTTTTTTAATTTAAAACAATACGACTCATATTCTAAAACAATTACATTTTTAAATAGTTCTTCTAAAGAAATGTTTTCCTTAAAATTTTTAAATCCAAATTTTTTAATTTCTATAATTCCATTTTCCATGATCTCACCTCAATTAATTAATTATCTTATATTTTAACATTTATAGTTTGATTATTCTCTAACAAATAAAAAAGGCTCCAAGGTAGTTAGTCTTGGAACCGTGGCGATATTATTTTTTAGAATTAATTAACTAAAATATTTAACAATTAAAATAATTAATTCTAGAATTAGTATAATAGTTTTCATAGTATCACCCCCTAATATACAGGAGTTACTCCAATAATTAGCTCGATAATCATTGGAATACAAAAGGTAATAAGATCGCCAAAAGAATTATACCACAAATAAAAAAAGACTAGGTAACTAATCTAGTCTTTTTTCGAGCTATAAACCTTTTGACACATGAAAACGTGTACTAATTCTAAATTAATTATACACTAATTAATTAATTAAACCAATAATTAAATTAATTAATTACCCCCCCGAGAGGGAAAAATTCAAATAGAACTTGCCGACCAAGGTCGGCTGCCCCCTCCCTTTGGGGGGAGGAGAGGGGGCAATTTGGTTTTATTTCATATTTATTTATTATCGGGTTTTATGGTTGTAGACCTTGTTTTTTTAGGTCTGCGTGACTTCACTCTCACCTTATTTATTTTATATTTTAGAGCACAAAGTATTTTTTTGCTTTAACTTAGTTTTTTTCGCGTGTGGCTTTAAAATTTGTGTATAATTTCAATTTTAGGAGCACCGCCAGTATCAATACATAGGTTTGTACTTGAAATCGCTTAAAATCAAAATTAGAGCCTTATTTAGTTGTTAAAATATTTTACTTTAGGTACTCGATAGTTTCGAGTAGGAGTTAAGTTTTGAGGGCCTCTATTTATAGTATTTTCGTTCCAAAAATTCTTGGAGTCAATTTTTTTCAAATTTAGGAGAGGGTGTAGGAGGGATTAAAAATAATTGCATAACACTACTACAATACACACGTGTTACGTTATAAGTCTTTATTTAATAGGCTTTAACACACACATACTACATACGTATTATGCGGTTACTGTAAAAATATGGTAGTATTAATATAGAGGTGATTTTATGAATATAGCAACTAGAAAAAAATTGAATGGAATAATTGATTTACTAAAAAATGGTGCAACTGAAAGAGATATTCTTAATAAAAAATTTAATAGGGATAAAACAAAAATGAAAACATGGATTAAAAAAATATTTGAAGACCTTACACCTGAAGAAAAAAAATTATTATCCTTTGAAAAATTTGAAGTTATTGAGCAATCAAACAATGTAGGAGTTCCAGTTAGGGCCTTAGAAATGTTGGAACAACACGAAAAAAGACTAATAGAATTAGAGTTAAAAATCAACAATCAAAATAATATTATCAGTTCTGATCTTTTACATATTGATGATAAAATATTAAAATTAAAATCTGTTGTTCGTTCCATTCGAATAAATACAGATTTAACAGATCAACTAAATCTCATAGCGGAAAAACATTTAAATTACAGTAAAACTAATCTATGGAATAAAATGCTATTGGAATTTATAGAGAAATATAAATAAGCCATAATTTTAAAACTGGTTTTTAAATAGCCTTTAAAAGGTCGAATCCCCTAAATTTTAGCCTTTTAAAATATTTTGCGTGCTTAAACTAATCTAAACAATAAAAAGCTCTTAAAATCAAAATAAGAGCTTTTTATATTATTTAAATATCTTTGTTACTTGTTAAATCAAATTTTGATAATTCCTCCAATGCTTTTAATATTCTATTTTCTACTATTTTATTTATATTGGGGTTTTCTTTTTCTTCTATTTCAATTGTTATTTTTTGACTAATCCCTAATAAATAATTTCTAAAATTAAATATTGTTTCTTTTAATGCGTCTGTAATCACATAGACAGGTAAATATTCATCTTTTAAAATTTTTAGTTTCATTTTTTCGCTCTCTGCTTTAATTTCTCTTAGTTCATTATTTTTATTGATTTTCTCAATATATTTTTTAAAATTTAATTTCAAGTTATACATTTCTTTCTCATTTTTTTCTAAAATATTTTCACTGGTTAAATTTCTTATAGTTTTTTCAGAAACTCCAAACAGATCAGATATTTTTTTTTGTGTTACATTTTCGCTTGTATCAAGTTTTGAATTTCTTACAAATTTTTGTACACAGGCTCTATAATCATAATATTCCCCTGTTTTAAATTCCTTAAAAATTTCTCTTACATGCCTTTCAGAAATATTAAGATCTTTTGATAAAATATTTTCAGTAGCTAATGTTTTTCCCACTTTTTCACCTCATTTTTGGAACTGGGAAGGACTTTTAAAAAAATTTCACACGGTCAAACTTCCGCGCCTTTTCCCCCCCCAAGCAATAAAATAGCCTCTCACAGTACCTTTTTTATTTACTATGGTTTAACTGATTATATTTGTATCATCATTAACAATCTTGCCTAATTCCTTTAGCTTTAAGGCCTCAAGCTCTAGCCTACTGTATGTATCTATATCAACTATCCTGTTAAGCTTTAGTCCTAAGGCTCGACACCTCTCAAGGGTCTTGATTGATTGATCTATTGTCAATATTGTTTTAATGTCTCCCTCTTCCATAGCCTCAAACAGTTTCTTTTTAAGGTCTTTATATGGCTTGCTGTACTCTCTGTTTAGTTTCTTTAAGAGTTTGTCATATTGATTATGTGTCATTGTCTTCTGATCTTCTTTAGCTACTCCCAATACTCCCTCGCGGTGTTCCAGGACTTCAATTTTTAGATTACAACCTTTCAACTCATTTGTTCCATCATCTGAAAATTTCTTTCTTAGATAATTAGCTTTGTAGATGATCTCTGAATATTTTTTTATTTGCCATTCCTCTAAATCTTTATATTTTAGATCAGTGGAATTTTTCCAAAGATTGCATAACTCAATATATATTTTATCTCTTTCTTCTAAACTTTTAATTATTTTCATTTTTCCAACTCCTGATGTTAATTTTTATCTCATTTTTTATTTGATGTGCGAATGTGTTATTTTATCCCTTTAATCTAATGCCCAATTTTTAAACTTGACTTTTGATTGTAGCCCTTATATAATAAGGCATACAAAGGAAATAGCAAGGGGTCGCAAAAATTCAAAAACCCTAGTACCCTAACCGGGGTTTTTAGTGTAAAAACGACTTTGTTTATTTTTCCACTGTTTTTTAGAAGTCTAAGTGGTTGGGCTTCTTTTTTCTTTTTTTAGTTGTTTTTTTAACTCCTTAACCCTCTTTAAATTTCCTATAAAGAAAATTCCTGTTTTTTCTTCTACCTTCAATAATATTTTTTTAGATTTAGTTATGACTTCCTCGGCACTCTTAGGGCTTTTGTAACTTAATTTTATAGCTTTTTTCAATATATCTAAATCATAAATATTACTTAAATTATCTTTTATAAAAATTTCAATTCTAAATTTAGTTTCACTTCTTGCCTCATTTAGTTCTTTTGTCAGCTTTTCCGCTTTCTCATTTAAAACTAAATCTAGGTTATTAAAATATACTTCCTCTATAACTTCATAAGCTTTATTTTTAACATTCTTTAAACTCAATTTAGACCCTTTTATTCTTAATCTATTGCTTACTTCAATACGGGTTCTTTGCTCTAAATCATTAAACTTTTCTCTTGTTGTTTCATACTCGTTAAATTTTGATTTTTCCCTTAATTTTAAAGCTTGATTGTATATTGATATTTTAATTTTATGACTAAAAAAATTATCTGCTGTTGAGTATCCCTCTTCCCCTTCCGAACTCGGATGTTCTTTGAATTTTAAACCATATTTTAGAGCACACAAATTTAATAACTTATGTACATTCCCCCAACTTTCAAAAGTTTCTATCCCTGGTCTTATAAAAGTAAATGGATAATCAATTCTTAAAGTTTCAACTTCTACTTTATAGCC
>NZ_JBATVM010000227.1:0-4381 GCF_049671765.1 Psychrilyobacter sp. | reverse complement strand
TCTGTTTTTTTACCACTCAAACAAACCCATCTAAATGGTCCATAACCATAATCAAATAATTCAGGCCCTAATACATCTTCTACATATGAAGGATAGATAAATCCACCTTTGTCATCTCTACCATTTTTAGAGATTTCTTTTACTCCTGCATCATATACAGATTTTAAGAAAGCATTTCCATAATCAAAGAAATATGTACCTTGCTCACTCAATCTTTTTATTACATTATAATGGCTTACTAATGTTGTATTTACTAATTCTACAAATTTAGCTTTATCCTCTGCTAATAACCTAGTTCTTTCCTCAAAAGAAATTCCTTGAGGGCAATATCCTCCGTCATAAACTGCATGACAAGAAGTTTGGTCAGATAATAGGTCTATTTTTATTTTATGATCCGCTGCATATTCTAGTAAATCTACAATATTTCCATGGAACGCTATTGCTGCAGGTTTTTCTGCTTTAAAATATGCCTCTACTTGATCAAACGCTTCCTTAGGAGAAAGTGCTATACTCGATACCCACCCTTGAGAATGTCTAGTTTCTATCCTAGAATAATCTACCTCTGCTATTATTCCTACACCATTTGCAATCTCAACAGCTTTACCTTGAGCTCCTGACATACCTCCCAATCCAGAGGTTACAAATAATTTACCTTTTAAATCTCCATCTTGAGGGACTCCTAAAAATAATCTACCTGCATTTAATATAGTAGAATAAGTCCCATGAACTATCCCTTGTGGTCCAATATACATCCACCCACCAGCAGTCATTTGACCGTAGTTTGCCACTCCTAATGCCGCTGCTCTAATATAGTTTTCATCATCGTCAAACATCCCTACCATAAGTGCATTTGTGATGATAGTTCTAGGTGCAGAAGGGTGAGATCTAAATAATCCCATTGGATGTCCAGATTGAATCACCAAAGTTTGATCTTGAGTTAATTCTTCTAAATATCTTTTAATCAATTGATACTGCATCCAGTTTTGGCATACTTGACCAGTTTCACCATAAGTTACTAGTTCATATGGATATAAGCAGATATCAAAATCTAAGTTGTTATCCATCATTACTTGAAATGCTCGACCTTCAATACATTTTCCTTTATATTCATCTATAGGTTTTCCAGATAATCTTCCTATTGGTCTAAATCTATATCCATAAATTCTTCCAGTTTCATATAATTCTTCTAAAAATTCAGGAGCTAACTCAGCATGAAATTCTTCTGGTACATATCTCAATGCATTTTTAAGAGCTAGTTCTACTTCGTCTTGAGATAATGTAAGATCTCTTTTAGGAGCTCTTCTAAATTTAGGATCAAATTTAGGAGTTTCTTTTGGTATATTGTTTAATTTTATAGTCATTGCATCTTTTATATCGTTATTTGTAAACATTATGATTGTCTCCTTTTTAATTATAAGTTTGATTTTTTATAAAAATTATAATAGTTCTCCTACTACTGCTTCTACTCTATCGATCATCTTTTTATCAGAAATCAGTTCGTAACACTTGTTTATACATTTATACATCACTACGTCTTCATCAATAAACTTTATATCTTCTCTAATAAAGTTATAAGCAATTTCAGTACCTTTTCCTAAGAAGTTGTCATCTCTCATATCGATAGCCTGACAAGCCCCAAAGATCTCCATAGCTACTACATGTCTTGCATTTTTCATGATCTCTCTAGCTTTCCTTCCTGCTATTGTTCCCATAGATACATGATCCTCTTGGTTTGCAGAAGATGGGATAGAATCTACCGAGGCAGGATGTGCCAATACTTTATTTTCTGATACTATCGATGCAGCACTATATTGTACGATCATAAATCCAGAATGTACTCCTCCATGATTTGTTAAAAATGCAGGTAATCCATTACTTAGAGCAGGATTTACAAGTCTTTCTAGTCTTCTTTCAGAAACATTGGCTAATTCTGCTAGTGCTATTCCCATATAATCTAATGGAAGTGCCATAGGTTGACCATGAAAGTTTCCTGCTGAGATAGCTTCCTCAGTTTCAGGGAATATCAATGGATTATCTGTTACAGCATTTACCTCAATTTCTATTTTTTCCTTTATAAATCTAAGGGCATCCTTACTAGCTCCATGGATTTGCGGCATACATCTAAGAGCATATGCATCTTGAACTCTTAAATCACCTTGCTTAGTAATCATCTTACTTCCCTCTATTAAGCTTAGAAGGTTTTTAGCAGTATCTATCTGACCACTATGACCTCTGATTTCATGAACTCTAGGATCTAGTGCACACTTAATTCCTGTAAGTGCCTCCATAGTCAGTGCTCCTGCAATGTCTGCTATTTTAGATAAGTTTAACGCATCATAGATAGTCAAAACTCCTACAGCTGTCATAGCCTGAGTTCCATTGATTAATGCCAATCCTTCTTTAGAAGTCAAGTATGGAAGTGGTTCTATCCCTGCTAGTTCCAGAGCTTTAATACTATCCATTCTTTCTCCTTTATAAAAAGCTTCTCCTAATCCAAGCATAGTTAATACCATGTGAGATAGTGGAGCTAAATCTCCTGATGCTCCTAGCGATCCTTTTTCAGGAACTACTGGATGTACCTCTTTATTTAAAAGTTCTATTAATTTTTCTACAGTTAACAATCTGATTCCAGAGTGACCCTTTGTAAGGGAATTTACACGAAGAACCATCATGGCTCTTACAATCTCCTCTGCAAATGGCTCTCCTACTCCACAAGCGTGACTGATAATAAGGTTTCTTTGGAGGTCATTAGCCTCATCCTTTGAGATAACTACATCGGAAAATTTACCAAACCCAGTTGTGATACCATAAGATACTCTTCCTTCATCAACAAATTTATCTACTACAGCTCGAGCCTTATTGATTCCATCTTTTGCGTCGTTACCTAATTTCACTTTAAAGTTAAATCTAGCTACATTTACTATATCCTCTATGGATAATTTTTGATTATCGATTAGTATCTTTGACATTGTTGCCTCCTTATATTTTTTTAGTATTACTTTATTACTCTATTTAAATATCAAAGTCAATTGAAAAGTTCTAAAATAATACGATTTCTTATAAAAAACATATAATTAAACCAGTAAAATTGATTTTTCTTCAAAAATGGAGTAAACTTTTGTTAGAAAGTTTAATAAAAATATTTTACTGTAGTAACCAGGAGGAAGAAAAATTGGAATTTTTAAAGAAATATAAATATATTAATAAAGAATTTTTTAAAAATTACCGAAGGGTAAAAAAAAATGTATGGAAAGGTAGAATCGATGGCGAAGATCTAGATTCCCTTAGATGGCATCAAACCATTAAAGCTATCGATTTAGAAGACAATACAGTAGAGCTAAAATTTGAAAATGCAGTATGTTTTATTGGCTTTTCTAGTGATGAAGGAGTAGAAAGAAATAAGGGGAATGTAGGAGCAGCAGAAGGTCCTAATGCTATACGTCGTGAGATGTGTAACTTTCCTAAAACTAGAGAAGATGTGAGTCTCTACGATGCTGGAAATATATTTTGCATTGATGAAGACCTTGAAGGTGCTCAAAAAGCTCTCTCTACTGCAGTATCTAAAATAATAGCTTTAGGGATGTTTCCGATAGTTTTAGGAGGTGGACACGAGGTAGCTTTTGGGACCTATAATGGCCTCTTAGATGTAGTGTCTAGATATCAAAAGAAACCCAAAATTGGGATAATAAATTTCGATGCACATTTTGACATGAGACCTTATGAGAAGCAGACTAGTTCTGGGACAATGTTTTTACAGATAGCCAATCAATGTAAAAAAAGAGAATTAGATTTTTCTTATTTTGTATTGGGAATTCAAAAGTATGGGAATACAAGATCTCTCTTCAAAACAGCTGAAAAATTTGGTGTTAAATATATTTTAGCTCGAGATATCAGTAGCTATAAGGAATTAGAAGTAAAAAATAAATTAAATATGTTTATAGAGGAAAATGACCATATATATGTAAGTGTTTGCACAGACGTCTTTTCATCTGCCTATGCTCCTGGAGTCAGTGCTCCTCAACCCTTTGGGATTCATCCAAACTCTGGAAGGGAACTCATAAGACATATTGCAGGAACTGGAAAGGTTGCTACGTTTGATATAGCCGAAGTATCACCAAGATATGATTCTGGAAATATCACCTCTAAATTAGCCGCTATCTTAATTTTTGAGATAATAGATAATTTAGGTAGATTCTCGTTAAAGACAGAAGAAAAAATAATTTAAATATGAAAAATGAGGAGCTGAGAGCTCCTCATTTTTCTGTTTGGATATAATATTACGTTAATTTTATTTATTTATATTCTTTATAAAATGACATTTTTCTGTTTAAATAGAATCTAACGCAAGATAAAATCTACATCCTCCTCTTCTTCTCCTACT
>NZ_JBATVM010000226.1:0-2369 GCF_049671765.1 Psychrilyobacter sp. | reverse complement strand
TAAGTCATAGCTCCTGCTTCTGCTCTGACCCCTTCTCTAGGATCTAACTCTATCTCCACTAATTGAATTCCTTCACCTTTAATTTCATAATCTATTACATCTGCTGACATTTTACTCCTCCTAATATTCATATTTAAAGTATTTTTTTTATTATATTTATTATTACATAACAATTAAAAAAATCAAAATTATTTTTCTTATCTTTTTTAAAATTAAACATCATATCCACTAATTATCGGTCTTTTTTATAAGATGTAGAAATATTCTTTGAATAAAATTTGTCTTTTTAGTTTTTTATTAGTTTTCATCTTGATTCTTTTACAAAATAGAGTATACTTGGATTGAATAAAACATTAAAAATTATTAAGGGGGGTACAAATGTTAAATAATAAACTTTTAAAACTTAGAAATGAAATGAGTAAAAATGGAATAGATGCTTATATTATTCCTAGTTCAGATGCACATCAAAGTGAAAATGTAGCAGAATATTTTAAAGGTAGAAGGTGGATCAGTAACTTTACAGGTAGTGCTGGAACTGCAGTTATCACTGCTGATTCTGCTGGTCTTTGGACAGATGGCCGATACTTCCTCCAAGCTGAAAAAGAACTTGAAGGGAGTGGTTTTGATCTTTTTAAAATGGCTACAGAGGGCGTTCCTACCTACCCTGAATGGTTAAAAAGTGTTGTCAAAAAAGATGGTATTATTGGATTCGACGGAAAAGTCATATCTGTTTCTGCCTACGATGAATTAAAAAAAGGATTTAATAAAGATAACTTTAAAACTCAGAATGATCTTTTAGAATCTGTCTGGGATGACAGACCTAGTTTTCCAAAGGAAAATATATTTGTTCACGACCTTTCTTATGCCGGTAAATCTGCCACTGAAAAAATTGATATTATTCGTGAGATCTATCACTCCCATGGTGCTGATAGTTATATGATCAGTTCTTTAGATGATATTGCATGGACTTTCAATCTAAGAGGGAGTGATGTATTAAATAATACTACCTTCTATTCATATGCACTTATTGAAGATGATAAGATCACTCTATTTATAGATAGCAATAAATTAGACGAACAAACTAATTTATATCTTAAAGTAAATGGTATAGATTTAAAATCCTATGATGAGATTACTTCTACCTTATCTAATTTAAAAAATAAAAAGATCTATCTCAGTCCAGAAAGGACAAGTATTTATATATAGTCATTACTTCAAAACAATAAAATAATTCATAATAAAGAGATCACTACTCATTTAAAAGCTGTTAAAAATGATATAGAGATACAAAATACAAAAGAGTGTTATTTAAATGATTTTGTAGCTCTCCTAAAAGGATTTAAATATATTGAGGAAAACTTTAAAGAAACTCCTATCACTGAGCTAGATGTAGAAGATATTATAAAAAATGAAAGATCAAAAATAGATGGATTTAAAGGAGTAAGTTTTGATACTATTGCTGGACATAAAGATCATGCAGCTCTTATGCATTTTAAAGCCAATGAAAAAAATACATATACTTTGGATTCACAAGGGTTTTTATTGGTGGATTCAGGTGGACAATACCTCAATGGAACTACCGATATTACTAGAACTTTTTCATTAGGAAATATTACTCCTGAACAAAAAAAAGACTTTACTCTAGTATTAAAAAGTGTAATTACCCTTAGTAGAGCTAAATTTTTAAAGGGAACTACCGGTTATAAATTAGATATGTTAGCTAGATATCCACTATGGTTAGAAGGACTAGACTATAAGTGTGGAACTGGTCATGGAGTTGGCTTTTTCCTAAATATTCACGAAGGACCACAAGGTTTTTCTGTTAGAAAAAGTCACGATCTTCCATTAGAAGTAGGAATGAATTTAACTATTGAACCTGGTATTTATAAAGAGGGAAGACATGGTATTCGTACTGAAAATACAGTTATAGTAAAAGAGGCTTTCACCAATGAAAACGGAACTTTCTATGAATTTGAAACTATATCATTTTTCCCAATTGATATTAATTCTATAGATCCTACTCTATTAAATAGTGATGAATTGGAATGGATCAACTCCTACCATACCACTACATTTAATAAATTGTCTCCATATCTAAATGAAGATGAAACAAACTGGTTAAGAGAAAAAACTAAACAAATATAAAAGCACGGTGATATTGTACCCATATAAGAATAGTCTAGTATTTTATAATCTTTATGATTTTCTAGATAATAAGAAAAATCCCCTTGCCAAATGGCATGGGGATTTTAAATTTTCTATTTTTCACCTAATAATCTATCTAAGATTATAGCTACTGCCGATCTTACTGATAGATGATTATATCTTGTTTTACCTCTTATTGGATCTAAGATATGAGTACAGCTATC
>NZ_JBATVM010000225.1:0-2036 GCF_049671765.1 Psychrilyobacter sp. | reverse complement strand
GACGATGAGAATGCGGAAATTAAAATTTTAAGTCCCTGTGGAGTTTGCCAAGAAAGATTAAGTTATTTTGGAAAAGAAGTCAGATGTGCAATTACAAACAAAGAAAATACTCTAGAATTTAAGACCTTAGAAGAATTGATGCCTCATTATTGGGGAAGAGCGTATGATGATATAAAATTCTAAAAAATATGAATATAAAAGGAGCTCTTATGAATATAAAATATTTAAACATCCGAATCCCTCTAGAAAGTGAATCAGAGAAAATTCTTCATTACGTTAATCATGTGGCAGGTGAAACAGATTTTTTAACTTTTGGGAAAGGAGAATATCCACTAGATAGTAATGGTATAAAAAATTCTATTGAAAATTTAAGTAGTTCAAAAAATTCTATCATGTTGATAGCAGAATTAGATAATAAAATAATTGGTTTAGCTTCTATTAAAGGATATGATAAAGTAAGAATGGATCATGTGGGTGATCTAGGCATTACGATTATGAAAGATTATTGGGGCCAAGGAATTGGAAAACAAATTGTTGATTTTTTATTAAAATGGGCTAAAAATAATGAGTTTTTATATAAAGTTAATTTAAAAGTAAGACATGATAATCTAAAAGCAATTAAAATTTATAAAGATTTTGGATTTAATAAAGAAGGAATTTTATTGGATGATTTTAAAGTTAATAAGGTATATTACAACCATATTTTAATGGGTATAAATGTATAAACTTTTTAAAATTTAGGGTCTGTCTACATTTGTGTAAACCTCCAAATTAATGTAATTGTAGTTTACATTAATTTGGTATAGACCCATTCTTGTCTTTTACAACCTCACCTATATATAATTTTTTTCTATTAAATCCCTCTCTATCTAAACCTTTTTCATCATATCCATTTTTATCATACCCTTGCCGGTCATATCCAATATTATTATAACCTTTCTTGTCATACCCTTGATTATCATGTCCTTTTCTATTGTAGCCTTCTTTACTATAACCTTGTCTACTATATCCTTTTCTATCGTAACCTTCTTTATCATATCCTTCTCGATTATATCCAAAGTTATTATAACCTTCTTTACTATAACCATAAATACTGTATCCTTCTTTATCATAAAATGTTTTTGTAACTTTATTTACTTCCTCTCTAGACCATCCATTTTTATCATATCTAGTACCGGTTTCCCTATTTGTTCCATCTATTTTATATCCTTTTTCATCATATTTAGTCTCTGTCTTTTTATTTATCCCAAAATATGACCACCCATATTCATCATATAGTGTTTTTGTCTGCTCATTCTTGTAATCTATTGACCATCCGTATTTATCATACCTAGTATTGGTCTCTTTATTTATTCCTTGCTTATTCCATCCATCATCGTTCCATCCATCTTTTTTATATCCATTTCGATCATATCTATCACGATTATAACCATAATCATTGAATCCGCTTTTATCGTAGTTTTCTATATCATAACCATATTTGTCATACCCTTCACGGTCATATCCATCATCACTGTACCCACTTATATTATAACCTTCTTTATCTGTATATCCCATAGAATGCCAATTACGTTTTGTAACTTGGTTAAACCCTGTTTTATTATAATGGCTACACCCCACCATAAATATTATTGCACTTATAAGTGTGCCTATTTTTATATATTTCATAAAGTCTCACTTCCAAAATTTATTTTAAAATCTTATAACTAAAGATAAATAATAATAAAATTGACATTAATAAACCTAATTTAAGGTATTTATCCTGCCATTTCAAATTAACTCCATGATTCATCTTTCCTATTATTTTTGATAATGATCTTCCTCTTCGTTTTAGAGCAAAATTTTGAGAATAAAAAGTTCTGTAATTCAATCCATCTATAATCTTATCAAAAAGTTGCAGTCCATATAATAACGATATTATAGATCCTAAGAAAAATCCTAATCCTATATACTCTTTACCAAAATTTATAAAAATTAAAGTGAGCGTTGTACTTAACAGACAAAATAATCCTGTAACCTTTAAAGCACTTTTTAAT
>NZ_JBATVM010000224.1:0-6095 GCF_049671765.1 Psychrilyobacter sp. | reverse complement strand
CAATAACCATAGGTATCAATGGAATTTAAAAAAGATGACTCCTGTAGAATACAGGAATCACCTTTTGAATGCTTAAATATTACCTCACTCTTTTTTATATGTCCTTGACAAAGGGTACAGTTTATTTAGTTGACCCACCTATTTTTCAAGCCTAAAAGATGTCATATCATTCTTAAACATACAATTTTAAGTTATCATTCACCTTATAAATAGTTAAAAAATTTCTTTCTTTTTTAAAATTATGATAAAAACTCCATGTAAAAGAGATATTTCCTTTTAAATTAGAGGTACAGATGATATACTATTTAAAATGTTGTAATTATTAATTTTTATTAAGGGGGAGAGATCGTGGCAAATAAATTAGGTTTTTGGAGTATTATCTTACTTGGAGTAAATACAATTCTTGGATCAGGGATCTTCCTCCTCCCCGGAAGTTTTTATATATCTTTAAACGAAAGAGGAGTTTTCCCTACACTTATTGTTATTGCTACTGTCATTTCGATCTCTCTTTGCTTTGCAGAAGCTTCAGGAATTTTTGAAGGTTATGGAGGTCCCTATATATATGTAAGGGAAGCCATGGGAGAATTTATGGGGTTTCAGGTAGGATTTATGAAATGGGCTATTTCTTTACTTTCTTGGGCAACTACGGCTATGGCTTTTGCACATCTTATATCAACTTTTTTTAATATTGGACATGTTCCTTATATAGAAAAGATCTTTGCAGGGTTTTTCATTGTCATATTATCCTATGTCAACTTTTTAGGAGTAAAATTAACAAAAAATTTAAATAATATAGTTACTTTAGGGAAAATAATTCCAATTTTATTATTTGTCTTTATAGGAATTAAATATATAGGAGACAGTAACCTACTCCTTATAACAAGAGAGCCTAGAGGTTTAATAACTGGGTTCAAAGATCCTATCTTAATTTTTTTCTTTGCATTTACAGGTTTTGAAACAATTGCAGTAGCAGCCAAAGATATGAAAACTCCCCTTAAAAATCTACCAAAGGTAATTATTAGTGTTGTCATTGGAATAATAATTCTTTATATTATTCTTATTTTTTCTATATTAGGAATTTTAGGAGATAATATAGAACCAAATTCATATCCTATATTTGATGCGGCTCATCTATTACTTGGACCTCTTGGAGGAATTTTTTTCTTATCAGGTGTAATAATATCTATTATTGGTATCAACGTTGCCACTTCATTTACAAGTCCAAGATCTATAGTAGCATTATCTGAAAAAAATACTATGCCGAAATTTCTTTCTCAAAAAAATAAATATGGTGCTCCTAGTGCTGCGATCATTCTTACTGGAAGTCTTACAATAATAATAATACTTATTGGAGGAAATTTTAACACCTTAGCTTCATTTTCTGTGATCTCGATGATTTCTCAGTATTTACTCACATGTGTAGCTGTCATCATATTTAAAAAGCAAGGTATTCAAGGCTCTTTAGTTTTACCAGGAGGATACCTAATCCCTCTAATTGCTTTGGTCTCTATGGGTCTTTTATTTTATAACTATCTAATCTATATAATCACTATATTTTTAGTATTTTTTCTGATTGGAAAATGCTTCTATAGTTATAATTATCATCCCAATAAAAAAATTAGAAAGTTTAATCCGTTTTCTAAAAATATAGAAAATTTCTAAATATTAATCAAAAAAAATAACTACAAAATTAGATAATTAGATAATAAATCTAAATAAAATTTACATTAAATAACCCCCAAAAAAATATAAATATTCGGGGGTTTTTTATGCTCTCTTACTTTTAGAATTAATCAATTTTTTATTATTCTCTCGAATACTAATACTATATAGAAAAATACCTAATCCAATAAAAATAATCCCTTTAATCATATCTGTAGTAAGAAAATTCCCAAAAACTATAACAGAAATAAAAATAGTAAAAATACTTTGAGTAGACATTATTACGGAAGTTTTTTCAGCGTCTACAAATTTTAAAGCTTGATTCTGTGCTGTGTAACCAAAGGCTGTGACTACAATGCTCAGATATAATATGTTTAATGTTAAATCCTTTGTCAAATGAAATAAAGGTTCATTAAATACACTAATAAATATCAGAGAAAAAAAACCACATACAAACATCTGTACAACAGAAAGTTTTTTATAAGACATCTTCTTAGAATTTTGTTCTAAATATACAATATTTAAAGCAAAAAAGAATCCACTTAAAATAGAATAAAAATCTCCTACACTAAATCCATTAAGATAAAATCCATTTTTATTAATATAAAAAATACCAATTATTATTAAAAGTGAATAAGATATATTCATTGCACTAAACTGTGCTTTTTTTAAAATTCGTTTAATTATTAAAGTAAATATTAAATAGGAGGAAAATAGTGCAGCACCTCTTGCTGATGATATATATAATAATCCATAACTCATAGTAAAGAACATTATAAAAACAAATACAGATGAGCAAAAGCATATTTTCATCTCTTCTTTATTTAATTTTTTAAGCTCTTTAAAATATATTATAGATAGTATCACTCCTCCAACAAGAAATCTAATTGTTAATAAAGAAAAAACTCCTACTCCTAAATTAAAGGCATATTCCATAGATGGGTATGCACTTCCCCAGATTAATGAGGCAAAAATCAACAATACAATCCCATATAAATTGGTCATTTTCTCTACCTCCTATTTTTATAATTAAATGATTTTATCTCTCTTAATTTATAATTTTTAATCATATTAGTTTATTACTATTAATTATAGTTTAAAATTTCACATAAATCAATACAATAATTTTGAAGCAAAAGTTGTCCACTATATTGACATAAGACCAAGATGATGTGAATTCATTTGTTAAAATAAAAAAGAAAAGTATTTTTTATATAGCAAAAAAAAATATATATAACTTTTAAAGATAATGCAATTAAAAGAACCGTTTCAACTACTCTAACCCAAAATGGTTCTTTTTTAGTTGAATTATATTTTAATTTTTTATAGATTTAAAGTCTATTATATAAATATCAAAGAAAAGTAATTAATAAGATAAGAAGGAAAAAATAGAGTTATTAGGTAAGATAAATAGATGTGTTTATATTTTTCGGGGGTGTAATATGAATCTAAAAAAGAAAATATTTTTAACAAATTTTTTAACTTCAATAATTCCACTATTAATTATAGCTATAATTTCTTCTTCTTTGTTTTCAAAAAAAATAAATGAGTTAGAAGAAGAAAGAATAGAGTTAATAAATCATACGATTGAAGAAAAAATGGATGAACAAATCGATATTAGTATTGAAATATTAGGTCATTTAATAGAAATATATGAAGAATTTGAAAACGATTATCCAGAAAATGAAATGATTGATCATATGAAACATTTAAGTGAAACTAAAAATGATTTAAAATATATAATATTTGGATCTAGTGACAAAGAGTTATATATCAATGAAAAACATACTAAACCTCTTAATATTCCTACTAATTATGATCCAACTACAAGTCATTGGTATCAGGGAGCGTTAAATTCAAATGGTTATTACTTGTCCGAAGAATTTAATTATATAGGAATAGATACTCCTGTTGTAACTCTTTCTAAAAAGATAGAAAAAAACGGAAAAATTGTAGGAGTTTTAAGCGGAGTTTTAGATTTATCGACTTTGTCAAGTCATCTACTAGAATATAAAATTGGTGAAAATGGAAGTTTTTATATTTTGGATAGAAAAAATAAAATTTTAGTTGATACTGGAGACAATAATAAAAATAATAAATATCTGCAATATGAAATTTTAAAAGACATGAAACATGGTAAAATCGATACTAAAACACCTGATGGATTAAGATGTTATTATATTCATCATATAGAAAAATTAGATTTATTTTTGATAGGAACAGTTTTAGAAAAAGATTTGAATAGCGCCACCTATGAATTAAGAGCGATTATTATAATATTAGTTATAATTATAACATTATTAATTATACTTTCACTGTCATTTATAATAAAAAGATTTGATAATACTTTAAGTAAATTATCTTATGTTATTAAAAGTATATCTAGTGGGAATTATAGTAAAAACATTGATAAATTAACAGAAGTAATAGATGAAAAAAGCGAATTAAAATTTATAAAAGATGCGATAAAAAATATGAATTTCGAAATAATAAAAAGAGAAAGTGAACTAAAATTTATTGCTGAAACAGATCAATTAACAAACATTTATAATAGAAGAGCAATCTTAGATTTTATAAATATAGAAATAGAAAGATCTAAAAAATTTAATACGGAATATGTTTTATTAATGTTTGATTTAGATAAATTTAAAAGATTAAATGACAAATTTGGACATCTTTTTGGAGACGAAGTTTTAAGACAAATATGTAAAACTATATCTGAAGATATAAAAGAAATTGATAAATTAGGTAGATATGGGGGAGAAGAGTTTTTACTTCTTCTTCCAAATATAAAATTATCAGAAGGGATTTTGATTGCAGAAAGATTAAGAAAAAAAATAGCGAGATTAAAATGGAAAAAGGATGTGGTTGTAACTATAAGTATAGGAGCTATAAAAAATATGAAAAACGATACTTTGGATATTTCTTTAGAAAGGGTAGATAACTTACTCTATAAAGCTAAAAATAGCGGTAGAAACAAAGTAGAATCTCAAAATATAGATATTTTATATTAATCTTTTTTAGTTTACGGGGGTTTTTTTATGAAACATTATTTTAAAAAAAAATATTTACCATCTTATTTAACTATTTTGATTGGATTTATTTTATCATGTCTTATCTTTTGGGGAATAAAAAGATTAGAAAAACAATTTACTCAATATAAATTTAAAAGGGAGAAAGAAAAATATTTAAACATCTTAAATTTTGAGTTGGCTCAAAACATAAATATTTTAAATGCAGTAGAACAATTATTTTTATCTTCCAAAAATGTAGATAGGGAAGAATTTCAGGTTTTTACAGGATTATTTTTAAAAAATAATCCTAAAATTAAAGCTCTTTCTTGGGCCCCTTTAGTTAAAAGTAATGAGAGAGAGAAATATGAAATAGTGGCTCAAAAAGAAGGTTATAAAAAATTTAAATTTACTGAAATAAATGAAGATAGAAAAATGATAAAAAGAAAAGATTCTTCCCAATATTATCCCGTATATTTTATTGAGCCCATTATAGGGAATGAAGCTGCTCTAGGGTTTGATTTGTTTTCAAACAAAGATAGAGCACAAACTATTTTAACATCTTTAAAAAATAATGAAATAGTAGGAACTTCAAAAATTAAATTAGTTCAAGAAAAAGAAGACAAATATGCCTTTCTCCTTTTTAATCCTATATACAAAAAAATTAAAAATGAAGAAAAGTTTTTAGGTTTTGTTACAGGAGTTTTTAGAATTGATGATGTTATAGATTCAGGCTTAAATTTAATTAAAGAAAAAAATCTAGAATTTAAAATTTATGATATTACAGACAATTTAAATACAGAAATTTATACAACTAAAAATTATTTTAATAATTTAAAAAATTATAAATCTACAAATCTCTATTCGGAAAGTTCTATAAATTTTCCAAATAGAGATTGGAGAATTAGTTTTATCCCTGGGGATGCACTACTTTCTGATTTTTATATAAAATGGGAATGGCTAAGTCTTATCTTTTTTAATATAATAACTATCATCATGTTAAGTATATATTTATTTAAAAAAATCAAATATACAGATAAAATAGAACTTTTAATGAATAACTCTATCGAATCGGAGAAAAAGCTAAAATTGTCTGCCCAAATTTTAGCTAATACTCCTGAGGGGGTAATGGTTACAGATAAATATAATAAAATTATTTCTGTGAATGATTCTTTTTTAAAAACAACTAAATATTTGAGAGAGGATGTAATAGGCCATAACCCTAAAATTTTAAATTCTAACCACCATAAGTTATCTTTTTATAAAAAAATGTGGGAATCTATAAAAAATAATGGAATTTGGCAAGGAGAAATTTGGAATCGTAGAAAAAATGGAGAAATTTACCCTGAATGGTTAAATATAATGACAATAAATAACGAAGATAATAAAGATGAAATAGATTTTTATGTAGGAATTTTTTCT
>NZ_JBATVM010000223.1:0-2606 GCF_049671765.1 Psychrilyobacter sp. | reverse complement strand
AAAATTTGGGACACAAAGGAATAGAAACTTTGGAAATATATAAAAGAAGATCACTGGAAGAAAGGAAGAAAAAAGCTAAAAAGATATCAAAAAAATACCTATAAGTATATAAACAGCATTTTAGCAGTTTCCAAGGTAAGCTTGGACACCAAATGCCGTAGTTTTTGATATTTGATCAACCCTAATAAAATTAAGGCTAAACGTATAAACAGTAGATTACACATTAAGTAGGGGTTGTATGCACCATAGAGGTGATTTTTGCTTGGATACCCATTTAGCCCAGTAAAGTCATTTTTGACCATTGGTACTATTGGGACATAGAAGGGCTACTGAATGATTAACTTAGTTAAGTATAGGTTCAAAAAAAGTGTCCAAGGTTGTCCAATAAACAAACGAGATTAAGAAAACGGCTTAAGCTCACTAAGAATAGGATGTTGAGCTAAAATAGACCTTGGACACCTCATTGGTATTATTGGGCTCAGGGCATAAACAAGGGTGTCCAAGGTTTTCAGTTTATGTGTCATAGGAAATAGAGGAGTGATTTATGGAAAAATGGATCGTATGTGAGAAGTGTGGAACCAAGTTAGCAAAAGAAAAAGATGGATGGCTGGAGATCAGAGGAAGAACTAATTTTAAATCCAATGGAGTTACATGGACTTTTGCATGTAAGAACTCAAAGTGTAGCCATAAGACAATATATAACCTTAAATAATAACTTGCTATTTCACAGTAGTATAGCAAATAAGAGAATAGATAGGATATCAAATGAGGAGATTAAGGATCTGGATATGATCCATTTAATACCTAATAATGGCTATTTTGACGAAATAGCAAATAAACAAGGCTCCAAAAAGAGCCTTAATTTTATTTCTTTATTCAATGAATTTTCAATACAATCATATTTTTTTAGCATTTACTATAAACAAAGAATAATTAATTTTTTCATTGTCTATATTTTTTTCACCATAAAAGAAAGTATTTATTTCAATATCTTTAAAACCAGCATTTGTTAAAATATCTTTAAATTTATTCTGAGAAAATCCATTATGTCCTTCAAATCCTATTTCTTTTTTATGAAATTTTCCATCTTCTTTATTTAAATCTACAATACACAGTTCACCTTCATCATTAAGTAGTTCATAAAACTCTTTTATTATACTCTCAGTATCCCAAATATGGTGAAGAACCATAGAATTATATATAACATCATATTTACCAACTATTTTTTCATTGGAAGTAATGTCTAATTTATAAGCTTTCATATTATTAATATTATATTTCTTTATTTTTTCATTCAGTATCGCTATCATATTTTTTGAAGAATCAATAAGGGTAATACTTTTAAACGAATCGATAAGGTTAAAACCTATAAGACCAGTTCCGCAACCAAACTCCATAGCTGCACAATTTTTTCTATATCCTAATACATTCTGTATTTCATTAGCTATGACTTTTGCCCTATTTATTCTAATATCAGTATCCCAATTTTTTGCATAATTATCAAAGCTCATTATCGTTCCTCCTATGATTTTAAATATTTTTTATAAACTACTATCCTATAAAGAATATTTTTAATTAAGACTTATATTAACTTTAAATTTTTAAGAAGTCAATTTTTAAACAGAATAATAAATAAAACAAATTAAGGATAATACTTTTATTACTCGTAAAAAAGGAATAATATTAAGAAATATCCTGAAGCATCCTGAAATATGGTAAAATATAGAAAATGAATAAGCGAGACCTAGAGTCCATAAATTTCTTCCTGAAAGGGAAAGATTTGTGGACTCTTTTTTTTGGTTAGGAGGTAAAGATGGATATAAAAAACACAAGTAAGTACAGAAAAGCAAAACAAGAGTTTCAATGTAAGTTATATGCAATATTAAAAAGTCTGAAGTTTGATCTCAAAGACTATGAGTCATATAAAGGGACTGTAACAGAACTTATGAGGACAGGAAAGATAAATAAATCATATATTGCTAAAAAGAATGGGCTAACACCTCAGAGAATACAGAATTGGGTAAATAGGCATGAATGGGGAGACTTGAGCAGCTATATTCATATTCCTTCTATAATCGTAATTCATAAAGTTAAAAAGAAAGCTAACTCATATTATTCACCTGAACTATTAGAGAACTTACAGAAATATGCATCTGAACTAACATTAGGAGGGGAGATTAAATATAGTAATCTTGAATTAGCTGAGTTACTGGGGATATCCAATAGCAGTTTCTATAATTATTATAAGACTAAACCTCAGTTTGCAGATGTATTGGACGAAACTAGAGCTGGAGCTCAGAGAGTATTTAAATATGAAAGAGCGTTAGATGAAAGAGCCTTTGGATGTAATGTAATAGAAACAAAAGAAATAACTAAAGAGAGTGCTAAAGGTGCTAGATCTTTTGAAACAAGTAAATCAAAGAAAAAAATTCTAGGAGATGTAAATGCTATTAAGTTTGGATTGACTAATATAGCTCCTGATAAATATTCTAATAATCAGAAAGTAGAGCAAAAAATAAAGGTAGATCAAAAGCTAGACTTTACTAAACTATCTGATAAAGACTTGGAGGAGGTATTCGGTGGATAGTAACTTGACTAAAGTACAG
>NZ_JBATVM010000222.1:0-4520 GCF_049671765.1 Psychrilyobacter sp. | reverse complement strand
TTAATAACAGCTAAAATAAATGTTGAAACTTCAAAAGATGCAAGAGTTGCTGCAATTAAAACTCTTGAATTAGTAACTGATTCATATTCTAGAGGAGAAGTATCTATAACTGAGTTACTAGATTCTCAAAATGTTGCAATTCAAGCTAAGGAAACTGAAAGTGCATCTAAATATGATTATTATACTAAGCTGATGATAACAGAAAGAGCCGTAGGAGCTTATCACCTATTAAATCCTGAAGTATATTTCGAGCTATTAGGTAAAACTAATTTAAAGGTACAATAATCAAAAATGAGGAGGAAACAAATGTCAATATATAAAAAAACATTATTAATTGGATTTATAGTCGTTACCCTTGCAAGCTGTGGAAGTAAAAAAGAAGAGGTACAAATTGATTTAAGAACTGTTAGACATGAAACTATAGAATTAAAAAGTCCAGTAGAAGCCCTTAGTTTTTCAGGAGACATAAAATCTGCTGTAGAACCTGAGGTTAGTTTTAGAGTTTCTGGAAACGTTGAAACAATGAATTTTAAATTAGGACAATCAGTAAAAAAAGGTGAGATTTTGGCTACCTTAGACAAAATTGATTATGAAATACAATTAAGAAAAGCTGAGAGTTCTTATGAATCTGCCAAAGCATCACAAATAGAGGCACAATCAAGTTATAATAGAATAAAAGAACTATATCAAAATGATAGTGTATCTAAAAGTGAATTTGACAGTGCAAAAGCTAGAATGGATTCTACCTCTGCATCTCTAAAAGTTGCATCAGAAGGGATAAAATATGCAAAACGTCAATTAAAATATACAGAATTAAAATCTTCTATAGATGGAACAGTAGCTGTAAAGGTCTCTGAAGTAAATGAAAACGTTGCTGCTGGTCAACCTATATATGTTTTAAATACTAATACTGATTTAGAAGCAATATCATTTGTTCCTGAAAGTGCTATTGGACAAATAAATGTTGGATCACAAGTCAATATTTATGTAGGAGCTATATGTAAAAATTATTTAGGTGAGGTTGTAGAAGTAGGTACTACATCTCTACAATATGGAGCAACATACCCTGTAAAAGTAAGTATATTAGGCACTAACTCAAATTTAAGAAGTGGAATGTCTGTTGTTGTAGATTTTAATAAGGATAAATTAAATGAGAAGGATAAAATATTCATACCTTTAAACGTAATATTAAAGGATTCAAATACTAACTATGTCTTTATCGTAAAAAAAGATGGTGAAGGTGTAGGAGTTGTTAAAAAAGTTCAAGTTAAAACAGGAATTGTTACCAATAAAGGTTTAGAAATTTTAGACGGATTATCAGAAGGAGACGAATTGATTACTGCTGGAATGACTAAACTAGAAAACGGTCAACAGGTAAAATTAAAATAGGGAGGAGTTTACATGAATTTAACAGAGATAGCAATTAAGAAAAAAGTAGTCACATTTACTTTTATATTGCTTTTAGCATTAGCTGGAGTTTCTACCTACTTTAAATTACCAAAGGCAGAGGATCCAGGATATGTAGTAAGAACAGCTACAGTAGCTACTTTATATCCAGGGGCCAGCCCAAGCAGGGTAGAAAATTTAATTACAGATAAGATTGAGCAAAGAATACAAGAGATGCCAGAAGTTGACTATATCGATAGTGAAAGTAGGGAAGGATTCTCATATATTACCGTACAATTTAAAGATGAGTATAAAATAATGAGACCCATCTTTGATAAATTAAGAAGAAAAGTAGACTATTCTGTTAAAGATCTCCCTGGTGGAGCAATGGCACCATTTGTAAATGATGATTTTGGTGATGTTTACGGTACAATGATAGCTGTAACAGCTGATGGATATTCACCTGAAGATCTGAGAAGGATAGCTAAATTTACAATGGAAGAACTATTAACTATGAAAAATGCTGGTAAAATAGTAAAAGTTGGTGTTAGACCAGAAAATATATTTATAGATTATGATAATGCTAAACTAGCACAATTTGGGATATCTCCTGGATATCTAAAAGAAGTTCTAGAAAGCACGAATATATTATCACCCGGTGGACAAATACTTTTAGATAAAGAAAGATTAAGTTTTGAACCTAGTGGAAACTTTGATTCTGTAGATGATATTAGAAATACAGTTATCAGACTCCCAAAAGGAAATCTAGTAAAAGTAGAAGATATTGCTAAAGTAAGAAGAGCGTATCAAGAACCAATTCTTACAAGGGAAAAATTTAATGGAAAAGATACTATTTTCATTGCTATTTCTTTAAAAGAAGGTGGAAACATCTTGGATCTCCAAAAAGAGATAGACGAAAAAATTTCAGCTGTAGAATCTAGTTATCCAATAGGAGTAGATTTTACATACTTAACACAAGAAGGATCTAGAGTAGATAAGAGTATCCAAAGTTTCTTATCTAATGTAGCTCAGTCTATACTTACAGTAATGGTTGTTCTAATAGTATTTTTAGGAGTTAGAATCGGAGCTATTGTAGCATCACTAATTCCTATCGTTATGGCATCCTCCATGGTGTTTTTAAGTTATTTTGGACTGAGTTTAGATCAAATTTCACTGGCAGCTCTTATAATAGTACTAGGAATGCTAGTAGATAATGGAATAGTAATTTCAGAAGCAATCATGGTAAATATGGAAAAAGGAATGGAGAAAATTGATGCAGCCCTAGAAGCTACAAGAACCCTCAAAGGGCCCCTTATGATCTCTTCTATGGTTACCATCTCAGCATTTCTGCCAATCGTTTTAGCAGAGGGGACTATGGGCGAATACACAGGCCCTATAACCTATGTAGTTGCAATTTGTTTAGGATTATCATGGATATTAGGAATAACTCTTATTCCTCTATTATGTGTATTATTTTTAAAAGTAGAAAAACAAGAAACAGGTTATAATAGTAAATTTTATAAGCTTTATAGAGGTTCTCTCCTAAAAGCTTTAAAACATAAATTTATGGCAGGAATCATAATTATCGCAATATTTTTTATATCTTTATTTGGATTTAAAACCTTTGTTAAGACAAAATTCATGCCCGACAAAGATATACCTCTTTTAACAGTAGAAGCAGAGCTTCCATTTGGAACATCTATAGAAACTACAACTAAGATGGTATTAGATGCAGAAAACTATATTCGAAAGGAATATTTCTTAGACCATCCAAAACAAGTAAAACCACCATTTATCGCAAATATCTTAGCAGGTGGAACTTTAGTTAAATATGAAAAAGAAGGAATATTAAGTACAGGAACATTTATAGGAGAAAGTGCTCCAAGATACATACTTTCTCACACTCCTAAGATGAGTCAACCAAATTTAGCCTTTGCAATAATTAATACTACAAGTTTTGACATTATAAAATCTGAGATTCAACCAAAACTTATAACTTGGTTTGAAAACAACTATCCAGATGCTAATATTAAAATTGATACCCTACAAAATGGATCTCCAAGTGACCGTCCAATAGAGATCAGAATAAAAGGTAGAGATACAGAAAAATTATACCAATATATGGGTCAAGTAGAAAAAATAATAAAAGAAAATATTGTAGGTCTAGCTGATACAAAAACTGACTGGGGTGGAAAAAATAGAAAATTCACAGTCGATATTGATCAGCAAAGAGCACTTAGAGTTGGACTCACAAGTCAAGATATAGCAATATCTTTAAACAGTATTTTAAGTGGGATTAAACTAACTGATTATAGAGAAGAAGACCGATTGATTCCAGTAATGTTAAGGTCTCAAGGAACTTCACGAGAAGATATAGAGGTATTAAAAAATACCCCTATCTATAACCAAACTACAGGTAATTCAGTGCCTCTTGGACAGGTAGCAAATATAACAACAGTATGGGAAGCTCCTAAAATAGTTAGAAAAGACAAGATCAAAGCTATCCTATATCAAGTTGGATTAAGAGATACAACAACAGCTATGGAACAAACATTAAAAATTAAACCATTATTAGATGAAGCTGCATCTAAATGGGATTATGGTTATAGCTATGAATTTAAAGGAGAATATCATAACAGTCAAAAAGCAAATACTGCACTATCTGCAAAGTTTCCTATAGCAGGAATATTTATACTGTTATTACTTATCATTCAGTTTAATTCATATACTATCTTAATTACAATTTTAGCAGCACTACCACTTATCTTATCAGGAATAACATTTGGATTGGGATTAACTCAACTTCCATTTGGATTTATGCCAATATTAGGTGCACTATCTCTAGTTGGTATCATGATAAATAATGCCATAGTATTGATAGATAGAATAAACATTGAAAGAGATGAAGAGGGGCGAGAACTCCCAGATGCAATACTACATGCTGCACAAGCAAGATTTAGACCAATAGTACTTACTACAGCTACTACAGTGTGTGGATTAATTCCATTATGGCTAGGTGGAGGAGTTATGTTTGCAGGAATGGCAGTAACTATGATCTTTGGATTGATCTTCTGTCTAGGTATAACACTAGGCATAGTTCCTATCTTATTTGCAATCTTTCATAGAGTTTCTTA
>NZ_JBATVM010000221.1:0-3540 GCF_049671765.1 Psychrilyobacter sp. | reverse complement strand
ATTATATATACATTCCCCACTGCCCCAAAAGAAACGACTTTAAATATATCTAATAATTCTATAGGCAATTCATAATAAATCACAAAATACCTGAAGAGTAATAATGCTGTTACCGTAATGAAAATTTGTATTTCTAATGCATAAAATATTTCTTTATAGAGTTTTCTATGCATATGTTTTCTTTCATTTTCAATTTCCTCTAAAGTCCCATTTTTTAGAGTAAGAGCATAATATTTTTGATATATATCAAAAAATCTCGTCTCTATAAATACTACAAAGAACACAATACTAGGTATTGTTAGTAAAAATGAATAAAATACAGCATTTTCATAATGTAGTGTTGTTCTATAGCCGTATCCTATATACATAGCCCATGGAGAAAACCAATTTATAATTACGTGAATCCAAGTCCCTAAAATATAAAATAAACCCGTAAACAATAAAGTGGAATAATTTTCTAAATAACCTAAGAAGTCGTATTCTCCTCCTTCTTCTTCTTTAAATATACTAAAAAAATAATTTGTTAGCATATGTAATGAGAATAAGATTCCTATAAAAAAAGAAAACAACATATTCCCTGCTATCCTATGTTCAGAAAACATAATAGGATATTTAATAGTAATAGAAAAAATTACTATTGATATAATATTTGAGTAAAAATATATTTTCGATATATACACATAATCTTTTAATATACTTATATATGTTGTAATTGTCCATAACAATGATAAAGTTATCAATATCCCTACTGACATATATTTATAATATAATGGTAACTCATTCTTCCAAAAAAATATCATCCCTAAAGTCAATGATAGCAATATTATTATTTTACTGATACCTATAAATGACGGTCTAACTCTTTTATATTTCTTTTCATAAAACATATCAGATATGTATCTTGTTACAAAAAATTGAAATGGAAAACTAATTAACTGTGAAAATATAAATCCATACACCAAAGTTGTGATAAATAGTAACCGTTCCAAAGAGTCATCAAAAACTACTTTTGATACCAAATTTAACGCATTAATAGTCAGCACCATTGCTAAAAATGGTCCTACTGAGATAAAAGTAGAAAATGTTATAGCCTTTATATATCCTGAAAAAGTATCATCTTCAGTAAATAATTTCCTAAGCTCAAAACCTATCCCAGCCATATTAACTCCACCCATCCTCGTATAATTTAGTGTATATACCTAAAAATTTATCTGACCGATAATATTTATTTACTATTTCATAGCCTCTATCTCCTAACAACTTCAGTCTAGATTCATTATTATAAAGAGCAATTATTTCGGCAGCCATTACTGTATAAGATGTAGGTGGGACTATTATACCTGCATGTCCTATCTCTGTATGGCTATTCAACATACCTCTACAATCACCTACATCTGTTGCTATAACAGGAATTTTGGATGACATAGCCTCTAATATAGATAGCGGTTGCCCCTCTGATATAGAGGAAAGTAAAAAAATATCTAACCTCCCTAAATAATCCATTACATTCACTTTCCCAGTAAAAATGACGTTAGAATTTAAATTTAAATCATCAATTAATTCCTTACATTCCTCGTAATAATTTGGATCTTCTTCATATGGACCTATAAGATATAATTCTGTATTTTTTATGGTATTTGTAACAATTTTAAAAGCTTTTATCATCATCTTCACATCTTTTATTGGAACTATCCTCAAAATAGAACCAATAATAAATTTTTCTGTTTTTTCTCTTTTTATAATAGAAAAACGATCTACATCTACCCCATTTGAAACTACAAATGTTTTATCTTTTGGGGCTCCAAGTGACATTTGTAGATCACTATTATATTTAAAAAGAGAAATTATCTTATCAGAGTATTTATACGCAATTTTTGATAAAAAATAGAAATAATCTATCCATATTTTTTTAAAATCATCTCTTACCCAATGAGATTTTATTATATCTTCTTCCCTCTCCCTTGCATATACTCCATGTTCTGTTAAATAACATGGTTTGTTATATTTTATTTTAGCGAGTACTCCTGCTACTCCTGCATATCCCGTTGAAACTGAATGATATAGATCTGCCTCTGGTATTTTATTTTGTAAAATATTCATTAAAAACATAAAAACTGATTTATATGACCAGTAAAAGTTATTAAATTCTTTTTCTGGATATTCATCTCTATATTTATGACATATTTTCTCCCAAAAAAAATAACTTATT
Source organism: Psychrilyobacter sp. (assembly GCF_049671765.1). Lineage (NCBI taxonomy): Bacteria > Fusobacteriati > Fusobacteriota > Fusobacteriia > Fusobacteriales > Fusobacteriaceae > Psychrilyobacter > Psychrilyobacter sp. The sequence goes on along the minus strand of NZ_JBATVM010000221.1, from coordinate 1,331 downwards.
GTAAAGTTAAAAGCACGACTTCTTTCCTTATCACTAAGAAGTTCTAATGCTTTTTTTGTATCACTAGATAACTCCATGTTTATAAACCTAGATATTATGTCAGTCTCTATCTCATCATATTTCATAAAAATTTTTTTATCTATCTTATGCTCATATACATCCGCAAGATATATGGTCCGAACTTCCAGTAAATTTCGGGGTAATTTATATTTTACTTTCATCTCTTCTTTTTCGCTTGGTAAGATAGATAGGATTTTAAAATCTTTTTCTGGATGCCCATTTATCAATTGATTGATCCAACTAGACACTCCTCCAACTACATAGGGATAACTGCCTTCTGCTATTATGCATATCACCTGTCTCTTCATTTTTTTACCCCTCTATTCCACATATTTTAAATATATTCCCCACTTCTTTCGACATCATAATTTTTTCTGTTTTGTACTTGTTATTCATTGTCTTCAATCCTTTTAAATTATTACTTTCGTAATATAATTTTGTCAAAATTATATATATTTCAAAGTTATATTCTTTTACTTTAGAAAGCCTTTGACACTCTTTCTCTATATCATCATATCTTTTGGTAAGCAAATACATCTCCAAAAGCTTTATATAATTTTTTAATCTCTTATCTTCCTCTATTCTCTCTTCTAAAATTTTTATGTACATTTCTATATGTAAGTTTAAAATATCACCCTCTAATATCTCAGTTTTTAATAAATGTTCATAAAATATCACCAAATCATCAAAATGTTTTTCCGTTTTTGAATCTTTATATTTTTTCTTATATTTTCTCAGTTGTTTATCAAAATTTTCAGATAACTGGTTAAATTCAACTGCTGAATAATGAACTACCTCTATATCTTTATCCGCAAGCCCTTTCCTCAGCATCCTTACCCTTATTTTTATATTTTGAGGTTTAAATTTTGTTATAAATGATTTTTTTGTTTTTCTCCTTCAACATCCATGGTATCTATAGCACTTATTAATTTTAATTCCTTCACTACATTCACATCTTTTAAAAAGTTTTTTTCATCTAAATGTTTTTCAAAATCAAATACCTGCTCTACTATGTTAAAATTTTTTTGTTTTAAAAACACTATATATATTAGGTAAAGAAATATCCCTACAAAGGGAATTGCAATAGCTAACCTATTGTATATAGAAGCATCTTTTTTATTATATTGATTATTAAAAAAGAAAACAAAAAATACGATCTTGGGAAAAAATATTAAGAATGTTAGTGATAATTTATCCAGAACAAGTAGAAAAATATATGTAAAAAAAGAGCCGTTTTAACAGCTCTCCTCTAGTAGTTAGGAATTGAATGT
>NZ_JBATVM010000220.1:0-17121 GCF_049671765.1 Psychrilyobacter sp. | reverse complement strand
AGGGAAAGACTTTTCAATTAAAACGCTCTGAGGAGTTAAATGGGGATAATGTCGAATTTGTAGAATTGATAGGTATAAATGACATGGAAGAAATAAAAAGTACAACTGATATAGTATTAATTGATTCTATAGATGAAGCGCTATTAGAAGTAACATCTAAAAAGATTTTAAAAAGAAAGTTAGTTAAATATATTGAAAACTGTCAAAAAATTAATCCAGAAGTAAAATTTATAATAACTTGTAGATTTTTAGAATGGAAAGAAATATTTGAAAAAGAGTTGAGAAATATAGATGATTCGTTGAAAATATTAGAGATTAAAGACTTAAGTAAAGAGGATATAAATAAAATAATAGATTTTAAAGAAAAGGATAAAGAAGAATTTTGGGAATTTATAGAAAAAAATTCATTATCAATGTTGTTAAAAAATATTTTGATAGTAGAAAATATAGTATTAAATTATGAAATTTATAAAAAAGAAGATTTAAAATATGCAGATATTTATAAAAAAATAATTAAAGATCATATTTTTGTTGAGACAGGTAATGAACGAAAAAAAATAATCAAAGATTACTCTGGAGAAAAGTTAGAAAAACTATCTTCTTCTATTTCATGTTATATGAGTTTAAATAGGATGAATTTATTACCCAAAACAAAATTATCAAATTTAGCAAATGAAATTTATAGAGTAAAAGGTCATGAAATAGTAGGAAAATATTTGGATGTATTATTTGATACAAGTTTGTTTGTAGGTGAGAGTAAAGGCTTAAAGTTTATTCATAAGTCTATACAAGAGCATTTAATAGCTAGGTTTATAATAGATAAAGGGTTATCTATGAAAAAAATAAAAGAAATATTTGGATATAACAATGGATTTTATGAAAGATTTGAAGAAGTTATAATTCATTTAACTAATATTGAGCCACAATTTTTTAGACATTTTGTTGATTTTGATCCTTTTATTTTTAGAAGACATCCTAATCTGAATGAGGAAGAGCAAAATCAACTGTTTGTTGCTATTATAAAAAGATTAAAAATAGATGGTCAAGAACTATGGGGGAATTGGAGAAATGTTAGAGGGACAACTCTGGTAAAGTTTGATAAGGTAAATGATTTATTCAAATATTTAGAAGAGAATATACAGATTAATCAAGTGAATAGAGAGTTATTTTTATATTTAGAGAAAATACTGGATGAAAATTATTCAGAAGAACTAGAAATGTTTTTATTAGAAGTTTTAGAATGTAGAAATAAAAATAAACAGGATATAAATGAATATTTAAACGGCTCATGGAGTGAAAATAAAAGCTATAATAAAAAGTTATTAGAATTTATAAAAGGGCAGGAGTTACTTAACAGAGAACATGATAGTTTATATAGAAAAATATTTGGTATTTTGTACCGTCATGTTAATTTAGAAGATTTAAGTATTTTAATAGAATATGTGAGTAGTTATAGCCAAAAAGAAATAATAAAAAAATTAGACAAAAAAGATATAAAGAAATGGCTAGAAAAAGTTATAGAAAATTATAAAAGTGATTATAGAAAGTTATTTGTAAATTTACTTTATGAATTTTTATCTAAATATTCTACAGAAGAAAGAGAAATATTTAAAAAAATATTAAATTTTATAAATGAAGATAATAGTATTTATATAGAAACAAGATTTTATAATAAAGAAAAATTAGATTTTAGCATAATTGAAAATGATTTTTTTAATTTTTATTTTAAACCTTTAAGTAAAGGGCAGAGGATCTATAGTAGAAATAAAATTTTAAAATTTTATTCAATAGAAGTAAGAAATATAGAAAAAATAATTAAAAAATATCCAATATCTAAATATAAAGAATATTACTATTCGTTTTCATTAGATAAAAAGATAGAGTCTTTATTATTAGAAGACAAAGATTACAAGGCATGGTCAGAGGAAAGGATAAAAAGAGCGAGAGAACAAGAAAAATTAGATGATAAAGAATATGGAATATTAGGAGAGGAACAAAAGAGAAAAAACTACAAAAAAGAGAAAGAAAAAAATTATAAAAAAGCGTTAGATTCATTGGATAATATAAATGAAGTATATTATGTATATAATGTAGCTTTTAATATGTACCCAAATGATGAAGAAAAATTAAAAGAAAAATTGATTAATGATTTAGGGGGAAAACATTCTAAATTTATAAAGATAACAAAAAATTATTTTGAAAATGATATATTAAGTTTACAATTAAAGAAAAATATATTAAAAAACACTTTTTCTATAATATCGTGTTTATTTGATTATATGTTTTTAAATCTTGATGGTATAGAAAGAGACAAAATGATTTCAACAAAGGAGATGTATAAAAAATTATTTTGGCATTTGTTTTCTGCATCTAATTTAGAAAAACAATATTTTTTAGATATCTCCAACAAACATAAAGAAGAGTTGTTAGAAGTGTCTTTAGAAGTATTTCAATTTTCGATGAAAGAAAGTAAAAAAAATATTTCAAAAATTGGATGGAACTTAATAGAACTATACAAGAAATTAAATTTGTACAACTCAGATGACTTAGATAAACTTATATGTAATATGAAAGAGGAAATGGAAGATAACTATACAACCATATCTAAAAAATCCAAAGATGACATGTTAAAACTTATAATTTTGGACAGTAAAAATTATCAATTTATAAAGACAATACGTGGAAAAGATATAGAAAATAGTAATGTTTATTTAAAGTACTTGATGCTGATGGATATCAATCAAGGAATAGATGACTTTATAAAAATAAAATGTAAAGATTCCATAAAGAAAAAAGAATTTGAAGAATTAATTTTATTAATGCCTTCCTTAGATGAAAAACCAATCTATTGTAATAGATTAAAAGATGAAAAAATAAAGTTTATTTTGGAAAGACACTTTAAACTATGCAAAGAATATGATTTGGGTGATGTAAATAAATATTCACAAGTAAAACAACAGTATTATTTTAGTGTTAGAAAATTAAAATCTAGTTTAGAAAATAACTTAGAAAGAGAAGGTTTGTTAAGAGAAATGTCAAAATCAAAGATAGAAGGTTTATCGAAGTTATCAAAACATTATTTAAAAAAACTTGAAAATCTAAAAATAGAAAATGGAATATATCCACCTCAATATTATAAAGAGTTGTTTGATAACTATAAGCCAACAGAAAAAATATTTTTTGATTATGAAAAATTAGATAAAGATTTGAAAGAGATTTGTTATGAATTGATGGAGAGTAGGCGATTAATATTTAAAGAAAACGAAGATACGATTAATGATCGATTTAGAGGTCATTTAAGATTAAAAGGGGAAGGGTATAATGTTTTAGATCAAAGTCGTGGAGGGGAATCAGAAAGTAGTAAAAGTTTAGGAGAAAGAGATTTAATAATTCGAAATAAAGAAACTAATATAACCGAATGTGTAATAGAAGCTTTTATATTGAAAAATATGGCTAAAGGGATTATAAAAAATCATTATCAAAAATTAATAAAAAAATATGATGTTCATGGGAATAAAAAAAATATAGTATTAGTTTATGTAAAGACAAAACAGTTTGATAACTTATGGGGAAAGTATAGTTTGCACTTTCCAAATTTAAAAAAGGTTGAGAATGAGAAAGCAAATTTAAAGATAGGAGTTACAAAAGAAGGGTATATGGAAGTAATTCATTATTTTATTAATTTTTATTCTAAGTAACTTATATTTTAGTTTTTTTTAATTCTCCTCTCCTGAGTTAGGAGAGGAGTTAGAGGTGAGGTCTGAGATTCAAAATTAAAATTAGTGATAGAATTAGATGGTGAACTCCGCTATAGCAAAAATGGATTAGAATATGATAAAATACGAGAAGAGTATATGGAAACTCTAGGTATAAAGACTATTAGATTTAAGAATAAAGAAATAAGAGATAACTTGGTAGGAGTAATCAAAAAAATAAAAGAATATATTAATTTTACCTCAGTATAACACTTTGGGTTCTCTAAATCCACATTTGAAAATCATTTTTTTAGTAAAAGTGATTTTTAGTATTCGTGGCCTCGTGAAACCATAAGAAGGATGAGTTGAGATATAAAGGAGAATACTTAATGAAAGAAAATGAGAATATCATGCTAAATTTTGATAAGGAATACGGAAATAATATAATAGGGATAGATGAGGCTGGACGTGGACCTCTTGCAGGACCTGTAGTAGCATCCGCTGTAAAGATAATAAATTATGTAGAAGAGTTTGATATGATAAATGATTCAAAAAAATTGACTGAGAAGAAAAGAGAATTTTTATTTGATATAATCTTAGCTAACTGTGAAGTAGGAGTGGGGATAGCTAATGAAAAGGAGATAGATAAGATAAACATCTTAAATGCTACATTTCTTGCTATGAGAAGAGCAATAGAAGATCTAAAGGCTGATGGGACAGAATTTGATCTTGCTTTAATTGATGGGAATCATAAGATCCGTGAATATGGAGCTCCTCAAGAATTTGTGATCAAAGGCGATGGGAAAAGTTTAGCTATTGCAGCTGCAAGTATTATAGCTAAGGTAACTAGAGACAGAATTATGGTGAAATATGGGGAACTTTATCCTGAATATGGGTTTGCAAAGCATAAAGGATATGGAACAAAACAACACCGTGAAGCACTTTTAACTCATGGGAAGATAGATTGTCATAGAAATAGTTTTTTGACCAAAATCTTAGCTCCTAAATTATTTTAGAGAATAAAAAAATGATATTAATAACTTCTGTGCTATAGTAGTAAATTATTAAAATTTCGTGTAATTCATGTCAAAAAAAGATTTTGATTTATAGATCGGAGATAATCTGTGGAGAAAAAAATTAATAATCTATAGTATATAGAAATCTTTAAAAAGTATTAAAAATTTTTAAGGATTTTTTATTTTTAAAATAAAAAAATATGTAGTAATATTATAATACAAATAATTCTGAGTCGAGGGGGGGCAAGAACTATGGTTATGATAATCTTACAGAGTATAGCAATAACGGCTTTAATATATGTGAGTTTTATATGTATGCGTGCATTGAATGATAAAAAAAGACAGATACAAAGGGAAGAAAGAGATGAATAATAGATCTATTGGGACAAAATACGAAGGGATTGCTATGGATTATTTATCTAAAAAAGGATATGTTGAAATGGAAAGAAATTATTATTCTAGATATGGTGAACTAGATCTTATATGCAGAGATAATAAAAAAGGCGAAATAGTTTTTGTAGAAGTAAAATATAGGAAAAGTATAGAATATGGAAATGGACTCGAGTCTATTACTAGGTCCAAACAGAGGAAATTAGTTAAGACAGCTACAATATATTTGAAAGATAAAAAAATAAAGGATATTCCGTATAGATTTGATATAATATCTATATTAGGTGATGAAATAGAGCATATTGAGAATGCGATTTGGGGTGAATATTTATGAATTTTAGGTGTTTAAAGTGTGAAGGGGAAGATTATATAGTAAAAACTACATTTATGGCAGAAAAAACACCAGGGTTGAGATTGGAATTAGGGACATATTATTTAAAAATATGTTCAAATTGCGGGTACACAGAGATGTATTCAGCCAAGATACTAGATAAAGATGAAGAGCCTAAAACACAGCATTAGAAAGTTATTTTTTAAAAATAATTGTATTCTTTGTTCTGAAAAAGCCGATGACAACCTTCATTATATGTGTTATAATTGCCTTAAAAGCCTAAGAAATACTGGGAAGTTAAAGAAATTTAATGATATATATTACCTTTGGAATTATGATAAAAAATTAAAGAAAATAATAGAGGAATATAAATTTAAAAATAAACTGTATATAGGGGAACTACTCTTTGATTTAATAGGAGAAGAACTAGATAAGTTGATGAAGCAAGAAAATATAGATGGGATAATACCGATACCAGTAAGCCATAGAAGGCTTATGGAAAGAGGATTTAATCAGGTAGAGGAACTTCTAAAATTTGGGAAATACCCTTATATAAAAAGTAGTAGGATCAAAGAAACTAAGCATATGTACGAACTCTTAAACTCAGAGGCTAGAAAAGAAAACATAAAATCAGCCTTTAAAATAGAGCAATTGAATGGGTTAAAAAAAGTTTTAATAATAGATGATATAATAACGACAGGTTCAACTATGAAGGAATTTATAACTGAAATTAAAAATAATAATAATACTATACAGATAGTAGTATTTACCTTAGCTTTATCTAAAACTGCTAGAAAAATAAATTTAAAAATGAGGTAAATAGATGAAAATTATATTAGATAATAGAGAAATAACGATGAATGATATAGATAATAAGAGTTTTTCGTGGGTTTTAGGAGAGGTAACTGATCTTTTAGAAAGAGATGGAAGAATGTTGTTTGATGTGTATATTGATGGAAAAGGTATGGATTTTTATGAGCATTTTAATAAAGAGCAAATAGGGATAGTAGAATTTATAAGTAAATCTCCAAAGATAATTATACTAGAATCTTTAGGAGGCATGAGTGATTTCATATCAAAATATTTTGATGCCCTTATGGCAATATCTGCTAGTTTTAATAGTAATAGAATAACAGATGCTGTGGAAATCCTTTTTGAGGTAGAAAATGGGTTGGAATGGGTATACAATGTATTAGCTTCTATGAAAGAAAATACGGCTATTGATTTTAGATATCCTGAATTTGATATGATGTTTTTAGAATACAGAACTACTTTGAAAAAGGTACATGAATGTATAGAAAATGCAGACTATATAGGGGGATTAACGGTTTTAGAAGTAGAAATGAGCGGTGAGTTGATATTTGTGCAGGAAAATTTGGATGTCTATATGAAAGATATTATAGATGAAGAGATAAATGAATATAAATATAATTAAAAGAGTGGGAAACCACTCTTAATTTATGTACATAATAAAGGAGTGAAATTATGAAAAAATGGTTAATTATCATGGGGATGGCTCTGTTTATAGGATGTTCAAATGGTGAAATATTAAAGATAGAGAAGGATACTCCTATTCCTGTAGTTACAAATAAAGGAGATAGTTATATATTTTTAGATGATTTAGATCATAGATCTACAACTAAGTATATGGTCTATGATGGGGATAAAAAACAGTTGGAAATATTAATTAGAGTGAGAAAAAATGATATAGAAAAGATAAATTTAGTGTTGGATGGAGATAAAAAAGAAATGGAATCTCTTGGATTTCGTGGGGATTATGAATATTTTTCAGTAGAGATAGAAAAAATAAGTAAGAAAAAAATAAGTTATTATTTCGAGGTAATAGATGGAAAATTTAGATATTTTTATGGGGAAAAGCCTTCATATTATCTAGGTGATACAACTAGATTTACTTATACTATAGAAGATAAACAAAGGGAAATTCCTGCTTGGGCTAATGGAATGGTCTGGTACTCTATCTATGTGGATAGTTTTCGAGATGGAGATAAAAAAAATAGTCCTATTTATTCAGAATTTGGGCCTGGTTACTATTTTAGACCTAGCGGGAGACTCAGTGATGGAACTTTAAGGTCGGAATTAATTCCTCCAGAAAAATGGCAAACAAATGGAACTCTCCAAGGGTTTGAAGTAACAAATTGGGGTCATGATTGGAATACTCCTCCACACTCAGAAATTGAAGCTAAAAATAGATATTTTTCTTATGCAGAAAAAAATACCAGAAGATACGGAGGTGACCTCAAGGGTATAATGGAAAAACTAGATTATCTAAAAAAATTAGGAGTTGAAGGGATAAAATTATCACCGATATATTATTCAAATTCAAGCCATAAATTAGATACTATAGATTATGGGCATATCTCTCCAGATTATGGGATAACAGATAAAAGTTCATATATAGAATTAGAAGGTGGTTTAGGATCTGATATTTGGACTGATTCAGATAAATTATTTCAAAATTTAGTGGATAAAATCCATAAAAAAAATATGAGAGTGGTTTTGGATATTAATTTTTCATATGTATCATCAGAATTTTTTGCATATAAAGACCTATTGAAAAATAGGGAGACTTCTAAATATAAAAATTGGTTTATCCTAGAGGAAAATCAGTTATCAAAAAATAAAAATAAAAAAATACTTTTAAACCTAGATGATGAATCATTACAAAATTATTTGATCGAATCAACAACAAAATGGGTAAAAGGATATAAAAATAAAGGAATAGATGGATATTATGTTAAAAATAACTTAACTAATAAGATATTTTTAACTAGATGGAAAAAAGCACTTCTAAAAGTTAACAGTGAATTTATTTTAGTGGGGGAATCTACAGGGGAAAATGAAAATAATTTGGGGGAAGATGGTTTTGATATCATAGGGTCTTATGAATTAGGAGCCTGGATACAAGGATTATTTGGAAGCAGTAAAAGTATTGAGATGGTAAAAGGTGGAATGAAGGTATACAGTATTAAAACTCCTAGATGGAATTTTATAGAATCATATGATACGGATAGATTTTATTCTAGTCTTATAAATCCAAATAGGGAATTTGACAGATTAAATAGTTATGGAAGAGATGATTATATAAATATCAGACCTGATTTAGTGGATAAAAATGCTATAAAAAAACTAAAATTAGCCACTTTAATTCAATTAACTATAGATGGTAGTCCGATTATATATTATGGGAATGAGAAAGCAATGTGGGGCGCTGATTCTCCTGATAGTAGGAAACCAATGATATGGGATGACATAAAATTTGAAAATGAAACTGATAGTCTAAAAAAATATAGTAAAAATAGAGAAAAAATAGCTAAGATATTTAAAACAGATCTTATAAAAGATGAGATATCTTATGATGTAGTTACTAATAAAACTCTGGAAGATTGGTATAAACAAATTTCTGAGTTTAGAAATTTTGATGAAAAATTAATGAAAAATGGGAATCTAGAAATACTAGATCTGGACAGGGATCAATATCTAGAAGGTGGAAGTGTAGAAAAAATACTAGAAACGAATGTACTGTCATATAAGAGAGAATATAAGGGTAGAAGTGCAATAATAGTGATAAATAGATCTGATCTAAAGAAAACCGTGGAACTGCCAGTACAGGGGGGGAAAGGTTATACAGATTATTATTCTGGGAAAAGATACAATGTCTTAGGAGATAAAGTCAAGGTGGAAATAGAAGGTTATGGCTATCTGATTTTATACAGAAGGGTAGATTTTGATTAATAACTTAATCATCTGTGATTAAAATGTGTACTATTTAATGTTTGAAATATGACATTTTATATGCTAGAATTTTAGGAGAAAAGTAAAATAATATCAGGGAGGCACAAAATGAGAAAAACAATAATTGCAGGAAACTGGAAGATGAACAAAACACATAAAGAAACAGCTGAAACATTAAAAAAATTAGCTAAATTAGTAATAGATAGAGAAAACTTAGGTGGAGTAGAAGTAATAATAGGAGCTCCATTTACATCACTTGAATCAGCAGTAAGAACTACTGAAAATACACCAATTGCTATTGCAGCAGAAAATATGAATGCAAATGAATCTGGAGCATTTACAGGAGAAATATCTGCAACTATGCTAAAAGAATTAGGAGTAGAATATGTAATCCTAGGACATTCTGAAAGAAGAGCAATGTATGGTGAAACTGATGCAATTGTAAATGCAAAAGTATTAGCTGCATTAAAAGCAGGATTAAAGCCAATCTTATGTATCGGTGAACAATTAACTGATAGAGAATCTGGAAAAACAAATGAAGTCAACGGAACTCAATTAAAAGGTGGATTAGTTGGAGTAACAGCAGAAGACATGAAAAACGTAATTGTAGCATATGAACCAGTATGGGCTATCGGAACTGGAGTAACAGCAACTCCTGAGATGGCAGAAGAAACTCATGCATTCGTAAGAAGCGTATTAGTAGAATTATACGGAAATAACGTAGCTGAAGATGTTACTATCCAATATGGTGGATCTATGAAACCAGGAAATGCAAAAGAATTATTAGCACAAAAAAATATAGATGGTGGATTAGTTGGAGGAGCTGCATTAGACGCAGACGTATTCTATGGTATCATCGCAGCAGGGAAATAAGACTAACTTAAGATAAAAAAGATTAATTTGGACACAGAGATACACGAAGATTTTGAGTTACACAGAGAGAAATGTATTCTCAGTGAGTCTCATTTTTACTCAGTGAATCTCTGTGTCATTTTTATTATAATTATTAATTTTAGGAGATGATTAAATATGGCAAAAAAACCAGTTATGTTAATGATATTAGACGGTTGGGGAATAAATGATCATAAAGAACAGAAAAATGCAATTGCAGATGTGCATCCAGAAAATATATGTAAGTTAATAGAAAATTATCCTAATTCTAGGATAAAAGCAGCAGGGGAAGCAGTAGGACTTCCAGATGGTCAAATGGGTAATTCAGAGGTAGGACATCTTAATATAGGAGCAGGAAGGGTAATATACCAACCACTAGTTAAGATATCAAAAGATATTAAAGATGGAGAGTTCTTTGAGATAGAAACATTGAAAAAAGCATTTAATCACGCCAAGAAAAATAATAGTGCAATACATTTAGGTGGGTTAGTATCTGATGGAGGAGTTCATTCTCATATAACTCATATTTACGGATTATTAGAGATGGCTAAAAGAGTAGGAGTAGAAAAGGTTTATATTCATGCATTCCTTGATGGAAGAGACACTCCTCCTCAATCAGCAGATAAATATATCGCAGAGTTAGAAGCTAAAATATCTGAGATAGGAGTAGGTCAAATAGCTACTATTACTGGTAGATATTATGCAATGGACAGAGATAATAACTATGATAGAACAAAAATAGCATATGATGCAATGGCTAATGGAATTGGAAATACTGCAAAAAATGGAATCACAGCTGTTAAAGATTCATATGCAAATAAAGTAAATGATGAGTTTGTAATGCCAACAGTTATAGATGGTGTAGATGGAAAATTAGAAGATGGAGATGTATTTATTAACTTTAACTTCAGACCAGATAGAGCTAGACAGATCACAAGAGCTATAAATGACAAAGATTTTAAAGGTTTTGAAAGAGAATATAAAGATATAGAAGTACTATGCATGAGACAATATGACTCAACTATAGATGCTGAGATAATATATGTAGACGATAAGATAGTAAATACATTGGGAGAGGTATTAGCTAAAAATAACCTAAACCAATTAAGAACAGCAGAAACAGAAAAATATGCTCATGTTACTTTCTTCTTTAATGGAGGAGAAGAAGTGGCTTTTGATGGTGAAGATAGAAAATTAGTAGCGTCTCCTAAGGTAGCTACTTATGATTTACAACCTGAAATGAGTGCATATGAGGTAACTGATGGCGTTTTAGAAGCATTAGAAGAGGATAAATATGATGTAATTATATTAAATTTTGCTAACCCTGATATGGTTGGACATACTGGAAATTTTGAGGCAGCTAAAAAATCTGTAGCAGTATTAGATGAATGTGTAGCTAAAATTTCAGATAAGATGTTAGAATTAGATGGTGTGCTCATGATTACAGCAGATCATGGAAATGTAGACCTAATGGAAGATCCAGAGACTCTTGTACCATTTACTGCTCATACAACTAATGATGTACCATTTATCTTGGTATCTAATAGATATAAGGATGCAAAAGTAAAAGATGGAAAATTAGCAGATTTTGCTCCTACAATATTAAGTGTATTAGGAGTAGAAGTACCAAAAGAAATGGGTGGAGATATACTAATAAAGTAATAAAATAAAAATAGTAAATAAAAGAGGGTGTTTCAGCTAGATTTTCTAACTGGGCGACCCTCTTTTTGTTTTATAGAGAATTAGAGTAATACTTATTTTAGATGTAACATCATGTTGTTACCACCTATATGTAACCCCTGCTACTCCCTTGGCATAAAAATCGCTATCATCAAAGCCACTGGAATATTTTACTATAGATATAGGAGTTATTCCTAATTTTGCAAAGAAACGAAAGGAATCATTTAATTTTTTATTGTAACCTATGTGAGGGAAGATATTAAATTCTATCTTATTTGGTCTTTCAGTCCCACTAAAGAAATTTTCACTCTCAAAATAAACATCAGTGATAAATGCAAAGTCATAAGAAAGTTCATATGTCCAAGATGTGACAGAGACAAAATTTAACATGTAGGAGTCGCTATAATTTCCATAACTTCGTAGTTCATTGGTGAGCCTATTGGCGGTTTGGAATCCATATCCCCAATTAGTAATGGTATCAGCTATAAAATTCAGTCTATATCCATCATCTTTTACAGAACTTAAAACTCCTCCAGCATTGGTAGTTAGACTTAGATAACTTCCTCCTTTCCCAATATTGTCAAAATTTGTAGAAATTCTATAGGTAAGAAAAATATCAGTAACTCTCTCATCAAATAGATCATACTCTAAATTCCCTCCATCAGAGTAACTAGTCCCGAAGCCCCATGATCTAGACCATCTATGCCCTATCCAATCAAATTTTTCTAAGTGATTTCTAAATAGAAAATCTAATTCCCATCCATGGAAATCTTGGTCACCAATATCTTTTTGTTGATATGTAACAAAGTTTTTTTCTATGCTATACTCCAAATCCCAAGTATTTGAAAGAAAAATATATCCTTGTCCTAAATTCCAATAAATTTTGGAATAGTCGTTATATTGCCTTAGATCAACATAGGTTGAATAGAAATTAAGTTTGTTGGTAGATTTTGAAAAATTTAGAATATTTTCATACCGTAGAGTAGTTTCGTAACTGAGATCATTTTCTATGACATGAAAATCATAAAAATCATTTGTTTCAGAAAACGTAAGTTGAGATATTAAAATTGAAAGAAAAATTAGTTTTTTCATATTAGATCCTCCTAAAAATAAAACTATATCTATCTAATTCAAAAATAAATAAAAAAGTCCTATAAAAAATATAATAAAAGGAAAAAATGGTATTTTTTTGAAAATATTAAATAAATAATTAAAAAGGGTGTGTTTTATGAAAAAATTAATGTTATTGATTAGTTTTATAATGATAGGAGTTAATTTGTTGGGAATAAATGAAAAAGCAGAGATGAAAAAATTGATATTAAAAATAAGGGAGGAAAGCCCAAAAGATTTTATTCTAATCCCACAGAATGGGACAGGTATCTATTTTGAAGGTGAAAACAAAATAAATTATAAATTAGTAGATGCTGTAGATGGGATAACACAAGAATCAATATTTTATGGTTACCCAAAATATGGTGAGAAAACACCTTCGGAGGAGAAAAATCATCTTTTAAAGAATTTAAGGATGTTAAAAAAATTAGATAAGGTGATAATGACTGTAAATTATACAGATAATAAATATGGAAAATGGAGAAGTAGAAATTTGGCTAAAGAGAATAACTTCTTAAATTACTGCCCAAAGGATCGAGAAGTTACCGAAATAATGGAACATGTATTTTTGAAAAATAATAAGGATATAGTTAACCTTTCTGATGCAAAAAACTTTTTATATCTATTAAATCCAGAAAAATTTAAACATAAATCAGAATATATAGATAAATTATCTCAAACAGCATACGATGTTCTTATAATTGATCTGTACTTCAAAGGAATTGAATTGAAAAAAGATGATGTAAATAAACTAAAAATAAAACCTCAAGGAGGCCATAGGCTGGTCATAGGTTATTTTAGTGTAGGAGAAGCGGAAAAATATAGAAAATATTGGAGAGAAGAATGGAATGATAAATTACCGAAATGGATCTCCCATGAAAATGAAAATTGGGAAGGAGCTTATATTGTAAAGTATTGGTCGGAAGAATGGCAACAAATAATAGAGAAAATGTTGAAGAACCATATTGAATCGGGATTTGACGGGGTATTTTTAGACACCATTGATACCTATCAAAATTTTGAGGAGGAATAATTATGGTGAAAAGAAGAAAAAAAATAATATTTTTTTTAGAAAACATTTTTTATTTTACTTTAATAATTGTTGTATTTAGGAATATATTAGGGTATCAAGAACAATTTTTAGAATTAAATATACATCCCCTATTGATTTTAGTGGGAATAATGGCTTATAGGTACGGTGTGCATTTAGGAGTGATAAGTGCAACAATAGCTACATTTGTGTATATCTATAGTTATCTAGAATTAGGAAACGACCTTGTAGTGTTTTTCTATGATTTCAAATATTATAAATTTATCTTAATGTTTTATACGACGTCTTTTATCCTAGGAAGAATAAGGGACAATCAAAAAGAAAAATTGAATGAATTAAGTGGGGAAATATTAGTATTGCATAAAAACTATAAGAGCTTGTACAAAAATAATACAAAAATAATATATTTAAATAATCGTATGAAAGATCAGATTATAAAAGCAGAAGAGAGTATTATAGCTCTACATGGGATAGCTACTACCTTGGATACTTTAGATGTAGAAGAAATTCTTACAAACCTAATAGGCGTTTTTAAAACATATATAAATGCAGAAGTTTTATCCTTATATGATGTCGATAGTTCAAAAAAATATATGAGGCTGAAGGTAGCTGTAGGAGAAAATAGAAAATTACCTAGTTCTATTGAAATATCCAAATATCCAAAATTTGAAAAAATAATAAGGGAGAAAAAGTATGGGAAAAGAGATGGAGAGGACTTGGATGTTCCAGTGTTTTATGCACCAATTTTAAAAGATGGAGAGGTTATAGGTGTATTAAATATTGAGAGATTATCCTATGAATCTTACACTACCTATACAGAGAAACTTTTTGAAATATTGGTATCTTGGACCAGTAAATCGATCTCTAATGCAATGTCATATAGTGAAAAAATAAAAGATGAAATATTCTATGAAAAAACTTTGATTATGCGAGAAGAATTTTTTAAAAAAAGAGTTGAGGAAGAGAAAAAAAGATCAGAGATGTTTGAATTATCCTATATCTTATTGAAATTTAAAGTACTAGTAGAAGATTTAAAAAAGATAAAATTGAATGTAAGAAGTGTAGACAAAGTAGGATATTCTAAAGAAACAAAACTTTTATACATTATTTTTCCTGCAACTAAATTGGAAAATATAGAAATGTTAAAGGTTAAAATATTGGAGAAAAATCTAGGTATTTTGGAGGAGTATCATGAAGACTAAATATTTAGTATGGCTGATGCTTGTTTTGGGATTGAGCTTGCAATTTTTTAGGATAAATAAACTAAATGAAATAGTAGATGTAAAGCAGGGATATAAATATAAAAAAATAATATATTCAGATTCAAAAAATATACCTGATGGAGAATTAAAACATCTAGTTTTGATCTCCCATATAAATTCAGATTCTCAAAAGCAAATATATACAAATATAAAAGAAATTTTTGGCTATGCAAAGATTTCTTATGATGTGAAATATTTAAATAAATTAAAAAAAGGAGAGATCTATAATTACGAAAGTATAATTGTAGCCACGAATAATTATAAATTTCTAAAAAAATCTGTGTATAAAGAGATAGAGGATTATGTTAAAACCGGAGGGAATTTGATTGTTTTAATCAATTCTTATTTTAACCCTTTCAATAAGATTGCGGGAATTAAAAAAGTAAATGGATTTAGTGAGGGGTTTGGTCTTAAATTTAGAAAAAATATCTTTCCAGGAATAGAAGAAATAAAGATAATAGGTGAAGATGCAGAAAGTATAAGTAATTCTCTAATGGATATAAAACTAAAAAATGATGTTGAAATAATAGGTGAGACCTCTGAGGGATATCCAATAATGTTTGAAAGGAAAGTAGGTAGAGGAAGGGTCGTGTATTCTAATGCAACTTTTTTTGGAGATCGATCTATAAATGGAATACTTATCCAGTTAATTTCTTATGGAAATAATGTATTCCTTCAAAATATAGTGAATACCAAGATAGTAGATATAGATGATTTCCCTGCTCCATTACCCCATGGGAAAAATAAATTGATTTATTCATGGCATAAGATTAATACACGGAATTTTTTTCGTGAAATTTGGTGGCCGGATATGAAAAAAATCGCTATAGATGAAAAGATCATTTATACAGGTTATATAATAGAAAGCTATGGAGACACTACAGATGCTAAAAAATTTATTAAAGCAGATGAAAATGATATTCAAGACAAGATATATTTTGGTCGGGAATTACTTGCTTTAAATGGAGAGATAGGTATTCATGGATATAACCACCAACCGTTGGGGTTGAAAGGTGAACTAAATGATGATTATAACTACAAAAACTGGAAAACAAAGGAGGATATGGCTGCCAGCATAATAAATGTTAGAGAGAGTTTAAAGGAGATGTATGGAGGATTGGAAGCTAAAGTTTATGTACCACCTTCAAATATGTTGGGTCTTACAGGAAAAAAAGTATTGCGGAAAAATTTACCCACGTTAGAGGTTTTATCTGGGCTTTATAGTTCAGGGAAAGAAAAAGGAGTTTTAATGACTAATATAGGATGGGATCTTGACGAACCGAGTTTCTATGATTTTCCTAGATTTAGTTTTGGATATGCATATAGTGACATAATGATGCTAAATGTATATAAAGGAATAGCACTCTATGGAATATATCATCATTTTATCCATCCCGATGATATTTTAGATAAAGAAAGAGGAAAAGGTAAAAATTGGGAGGAATTAAAAATAGAACTATCTTTATATTTTAAAAATATTAATGATAAATTCGGATTTTTAAGACCACAAACAGCTTATGATGGATTTAGAGAAACTGTAAAATTAGAAAAACTAAAGGTTCATGTATTTAAAAACAAAGAAAATATAGATGTTTATTTTGAAAATTTTCCTGGTAAAACATATCATTACTTGAGACTAAGAGGAAAAAAAATAAAAAAAGTAATAGGGGGAGAAATTCAGATAATCAGTGATGATAAAAATAGCACTCTCTATTTATTGGAAGCAAATAAAAACAAAATATCGATTACGTTGAAGTAGGTGATGAAATGTATAAATTAATAATATTATTATTGATAATATTTGAAGCGCGGATAGGGTCTATCCCGAATTACGTGTACATTCAATTCCTAACTACTAGAGGAGAGCTGTTAAAACGGCTCTTTTTTTACATATATTTTTCTACTTGTTCTGGATAAATTATCACTAACATTCTTAATATTT
>NZ_JBATVM010000219.1:0-13110 GCF_049671765.1 Psychrilyobacter sp. | reverse complement strand
GTGAAAAGAAGATAATTGATTTTATTAACTTATTTTTTGATCATGTTTCTAAAAATCATCTCACTAAAAATGAAGATGACAGATGGGAATATAAGGAAGTTAAATGTTGTAAAAAAGAAGATAAGGGGTTTGTAGTAGTCATGGTAGACTCTGAGATCCATTCTGAGATTGCAATAGATATTAAAGATAGATTTACAACTAGGGGTACAGATGGAAAACTAGATTATAGAGGAATAGGTATAGTCGGGAGGAAAAAGAAGGACCTTAGTAAGATAGGGGATAAGCTAAAGGAAGTAGGAGTGCCTTATATAATGGAAAATAGTCTTTCTATTGTACAGCATCCATGTGTAGAGGAGATACTTCGATTATTTAAATTCTTTATCCATAATGATTTTATGTCTCTCATGGAGTTCTTTAGAAAAACAATTGAAGTAGGAGAAGAAGAGCTTAAATATTTATTAAAGAATAGAGAAAATATATTGAGATACTTAGAACTCTCCTCTTCTGATCCCCTTTCTTTAATAAATAGAGAGGAAAGTATAGACTCCGCTATAGAAGAATTAAATACAAAAGAGCAAATAAGGGTAGAGTTAGACAGGATAAAAAGAATTAAGGGGTTACCTTATGGGGAAATGGGGAGAGGTATAATTGAAGAATATGATTTTTGGAGTGTTTATAGTGCTACAAGGGATATAAAAAATATCAATTTTTTCTTGGAACTCATGGAGGAGTATGATTATCTATCTGATTTTATGAGTTTTTTGAAAGTAAACATTGACTCTAATGGGTTAAAACAAGTGGGAATATCTGAACTTAATTCTGTAGTCTTGATGACAATTCATGGATCGAAAGGTTTGGATTTTCATACAGAATATATGTTTTTATCAGATAAAGAGTCAAGCTATAAATTGACAGGATATTCAGACAAGGGAATGCAACATAAAGTTCAGTTACTGGCTAAATTAGATAAAAACTATGAATATATAGAAAATTATTTATTTACTAATTCTATCTATAGTAGTGTTATAAAAAAAACAGAGATATACGAGCATAGCGAACAAATATTTTTAGATGAGGAAATAAATACCCTCTATGTAGGGATGACAAGGCCTCGTGCAAACTTATTTTTATGCATTGAGCCTACGAAAACTACCAAGAAGAAGGAAGAAATCTTTGTGCTTAAAAACGATCTCCTAATAACTCCTATTGAAAAATACTTTAGTGTATCTAGAGAAGACTTATTAGAGGGTGGAACTCAAATGATAGGTGAATTTATACCTTATGAAGAAAAATTAGAAGATAGTGGTAGCGATGAAAAGTTCTATATAGACCCTGAACTATATAGAGATGCTATGGCTCTCAAGGTAATTGGAAAGAAAAAAGAGAAAAAGGTTGAAAATGAAAACACCATAGAACATAGTGTAGAAATAGAACTAAAGAGAAAATCAGGTTTGGCTATCCATTATTATTTGGAAAATATAGAATATGGTGGAGAAGAAGAAAGAAAGGTTGCAAAACAACTAACTCTAAATAAGTATAGTAATATGTTAGGAATAGAAAAAACACAGAAAATAATAGAGAGGGTGGAGGAGTTTATATCTAAAAATCCCAGAGTATTTGAACAAAGATGGACTGTCTTTAAGGAATTAGAGTTAGTCACTTTTGAAAAAGAAGAGGTCCATGGGAACGAAATAACCAAAAGAAAAGTTCACATTATAGACAGACTTAATTTAGACGAGAAGACAAAAGAAATAATCATTTACGACTATAAATCTGGAGTATCCATGGATAAAGAACAGTTGAAACGATATGAGAGGGTTATTAAAGAAAAAATAGGAGAAGAATATAGTATAAAAAGTGAATTTTTAAAGTTAAATTAAATAAATTGAAAAAAGATTGACTTTATATAACTTTTAAGATACTATATATGTAGTAACAGTAATGACAAGATTTCATTTGGAAATTAAGTAAGATTTACTGTATTAAAATTTACGGAGGTAACATACATGTTAAAAGGAACAGTTAAATGGTTTAACGATGATAAAGGATTCGGATTTATTTCTGCTGAAGATGGAAATGACTACTTTGCACATTTCTCTCAAATCAACAAAGAAGGATTCAAAACTTTAAAAGAAGGCGAAGAAGTAACTTTCGAAATCACTGAAGGTGCTAAAGGTCCTCAAGCTTCAAACATCGAAACTGTATAATTTATATATTTGAAATGTTTAAAAGCAGTAGATTTATCTACTGCTTTTTTTAGTTTTAAAACAAAAATAAAGGTGAATTTTTTATTTGTTTTATTTTCTTTACTAAATTAATATGGTAATTGAAAAAAAGCACTAAACATGATAAAATGTTATATTGTTTTAAGTATCGAAAAAACAGATTATAAATAGAAAAAATAATTAAAAATGTCGAAAAATCAAGAAAAAACATTTAAAAGTTGATCGAAGAGAAATAAAAAAATAATAAGAAAACCTTAATGGGTTTTTATTTGAATTTTATAAAAAAATATCAAAGCTTTTAAATTACTGAATAAATTTTTAAAATACTTTGGTAATAATCTTTACGGTTACTTTACATTGGGAAAAAGTAGGAGGAAGAGATGTTATTAAAAGCAAGTTTAATGATAGCAATAGGAGCATTGATTGGGTGGATAACAAATTATTTTGCAATTAAGATGTTATTTAGACCATTGAAAGAGATAAATATATTAGGAATTAAAATCCAAGGGCTTATTCCAAAACGAAAGATGGAAATGGCAGAAAGTATAGCTGACACCATCCAAGAAGAGTTAATATCTATGAAAGATATAACTGCAAATATTGGAGATATAGAACTAGGTGAAGAGATTGATGTAATTGTAGACAGAATTGTAGAAGATAAATTAGAAAAAGAGGTTTTGTCAAAAATTCCAATGGCTAGTTTATTTATAACAGATAGTATGATATTAAAGATTAAAGGTCATATAAAAGATGCTATCAATGAGAATAAAGATGAATTTTTTAAAGTAGTAATTCAAAAGATGGAAGATAGTGTAGATATGAAAAATATAATTATTGAAAAAATTGAAAACTTTGAGCTAGATGAATTGGAAAGAATGGTTTATAAAATAGCGAATAATGAACTAAAGCATATAGAGGTTATTGGAGCAATATTAGGAGCTGTAATAGGTGGAATACAATTTGCGATTAGTATGTATATATAGACAAAGGGGTATTTTATGGATGAAAGACTGTTGTCGGCAGCTGAATTTGGTGGAGAAATAGAAGTTCAGAAAAATCTAAGACCTAAAACATTGAATGAATACATAGGCCAAGAAAGGTTAAAGGAAAAACTAGATATATTTATGACTGCTTCTAAAAACAGAAATGAATCTATGGATCATACTCTTTTATATGGACCACCTGGACTAGGGAAAACTACCTTAGCAGGAGTCATAGCTACAGAGATGGGAACTAATCTAAAGGTAACATCTGGGCCAGTTTTAGATAAGGCAGGAGATTTGGCAGCAATTTTAACATCTCTAGAGGAACAAGATATCTTATTTATAGATGAAATTCATAGACTGAATACATCGGTAGAGGAAATTCTTTACCCTGCCATGGAAGATCGTGAAATTGATATTATAATTGGGAAAGGGCCTACAGCAAGGTCTATCAGGATAGAACTACCTAGTTTTACACTGATAGGTGCTACAACTAGAGCGGGACTACTTAGCGCACCTTTGAGGGATCGATTTGGACTAGTTCATAGGATGGATTATTATTCTACTGAGGATCTCCTAAAGATCATTATGAGAGGAGCTAATATACTAGAAGTTGGTATAGAACCTGAGGGAGCTTTGGAAATGGCACTTAGAAGTAGAGGGACTCCAAGGATAGCTAATAGATTTTTAAAACGAGTACGAGACTATGCAGAGATTCGTGGTGACGGAATAATAACTCTAAAGATAGCTAAAGAAGCTTTGAGTTTATTAGGAGTCGATGATTATGGATTGGATGAATTGGATCGAGAAATAATCTTGTCTATCATAGATAATTATGGTGGAGGACCAGTAGGAATTGAAACATTGGCACTTTTATTAGGAGAGGATAGAAGAACTTTGGAAGAAATTTATGAACCTTACTTAGTAAAAATTGGATTTATTAAAAGAACACACAGGGGAAGAGTAGTAACCCCTAAAGCATATAAACATTTTAATAAAAAACAGAAAACGGAGGAAAACCTATGAAAATAAGTACAAGAATAAGGTATGGGCTAAGAGCCGTTATAAATATAGCAGAAGGAAACTTAGGTGAAAATAGGCTGGTAAGGATAAAAGAAATATCTCAAGAACAAAATATATCTGTCCAATATTTAGAGCAAATTCTTTTTAAATTAAAGAAAAGAGATATAATCAAAGGGAAAAGAGGGCCTAATGGTGGATATAAGATCACTAAAGCTCCTGAAGATATTACAGTGCTTGAACTCTATGAAATTTTAGATGAAGAGGTAAAGGTAGTTGATTGTAATGAAGGGAAAAATAAAAGATGTATCAAAGAAAACTGTAGAACAACTTGTTTGTGGTCACAACTAGATAATGCATTAAAGGAAATTTTAGGGAAAACTACTTTGGCAGATTTGATGAAAAATAAGGATATGGTATAGTCGAATGATAAGTGTGTTTGTCGGAAAAGAAAATATAAAGGGGAATATAGTTGAAATAAATGACAAAAAAGATATTAATCACCTTAAAAATTCGTTTCGGATGAGTATAGGGGATGAAATTAGAGTAGTTGATGGTGAAAAAGAATATAGGTGTGAGATAGTTTCATTGGAAAAAAAAGAAATTTTAGGAGAAATCAAGGAAATCTTAGAAGATAATTATTCAACCGCTGTAAAGGTAGATATTGCTTTGGGATTATTAAAAAATGATAAGATGGATTTATCTATACAAAAATTGACTGAAATAGGAATAAATAAAATAATTCCTATGAAAACAAAAAGAACTGTTGTAAAAGTAAAGGAAAAAAAAGATAAATGGGTTGTAGTGTCTACAGAAGCTTTAAAGCAATGCCAAGGAGTGAGGAAAGTAGAAATAGCTGAACCTACCAATCTAAAGGATATTAATTATGATGATTATGATCTAGTATTTTTACCCTATGAGGGAGCTAAAGGAAATAAGATAACCAACTATGATGGGCTGGATAGATTAAAAAAAATATTATATCTAATAGGACCAGAAGGTGGATTCGATGATTCAGAGGTAGAATTTTTACAAAATAAAGGTGTAAAAATAATTTCTCTAGGAAGAAGAATACTGAGAGCGGAAACGGCAGCTATAGTAGCAGGAGGAGTAATTTTAAATGAAATTTGGTAAGAAAGTAGCTTTTTATACTCTAGGATGTAAAGTAAATCAATATGAGACTGAGAGTATAAAAAAACAATTTTTAGAAGAAGGATATGAAGAGGTAAGTTTTCAAGAAAAAGCAGACTATTATATAGTAAATTCATGTACTGTAACAAGTGTAGCTGATAAAAAAACTAGGAATATATTAAGTCGTGCAAAAAAACTAAATGAAAACTCTGTAGTCATAATAACAGGATGTTATGCTCAAACCGACGGTGAGAGTCTTTTAGAAAAAGATTATATAGACTACGTTGTGGGAAATACTAATAAAACTGAGATTTTGAAATTGGTAAGATCGATAGATGGGAAGAGAGGAATAGGTAAAGTGGTTTCTCATAATATATTTGATGATCATGAATATTGTGAGTTGGAATTTGCTACAATGAGAGAGATGAGTAGAGCTTATGTGAAGATCCAAGATGGATGTAATGAATTTTGTTCTTATTGCAAGATTCCTTTTGCTAGAGGTAGAAGTCGAAGTCGAAAATTAGAGAGTATCTTGACCGAAATTGAAATATTGACTAAAGAAGGGTATAAGGAAATTATTTTAATTGGTATAAACATGGGTGTGTATGGTGAAGATTTAGAAAACGGGAAAAACTTTGAAGACCTATTAGAAGCTGTTACAACAATAGACGGTGTAGAAAGAGTGAGGCTTGGGTCTATCTATCCAGACAAGATAAATGATAGATTTATAGACATTATGGCAAACAATTCTAAAATGATGCCACATCTACACATATCTCTTCAATCTTGTGATGATGAGATTCTAAAATTGATGAAGAGAAAATATGGGACTAAGCTCATAAAAAATAGATTGTTAGGACTAAAAGAAAAGGTAAAAGACCTAGAATTTACAGCCGATGTAATTGTAGGATTTCCTCAGGAAAAAGATGTGAATTTTCAAAACACTTATAATTTAATAGAAAAAATTGGTTTTTCAGACTTACATATCTTTCCATATTCTGATAGAGAAAAGACTGTAGCCAATAAATTACCTGGTAAAGTAGATGGAAATGAGAAGAAAAAAAGAACTAAAAAATTAGAACATTTGAGAAAAGAGATGGAACAGTCATCCAAAGAAAAAAACATTTATAAGAAAACCAAAGTACTGATAGAAAATATAAAAGATGGTTATGCTCGTGGATATACAGAGAATTATCATAGAATAAAAATGATAGATTCAGGGTATAAAGTAAATGAAATAGTAGAAGTAGAAATATATTTAGAAGAGGGGAGACTTTATGGTAAAGAGACAAAAAAAATCTAAATTATTGAGTATTATAATATTTCTTGTAATAACTCTAATAGGTTTATTGTATATGAATATTAACACTAATAATAAGAGGATAATCGATCTTCCGAGGTATATGGTTATTGGAAAAGAAAATGTATTTGTTGTATATGAAGATAAACTATCGCTGAGTATTCCCTTTGATATCCAATTAGATGGAGAAAAGACCATAGCAGATTTGAATAGAGTAGGAAACTATCGTGGAATTATGGATGGAATAAATAAATTACTTCCAGAAAAAGTAGATAGTTTTGAAGTGGTAAAAAATGAAGAAGTAAGATTAAATGTAGCTTACAAATATAATGTGCCAGAAGTTGTGATAGAAGAAAAAAGATATGTATTAACTTCTAACTTAAATTCATTATTCATGAAAAAATACTATAAATCTAATGGGGAAACTTCAGAAAATGTAATAGTGGATGTACTTAACGGTAATGGTAGATCTGGATATGCGGGTAGAACAGGAAAGAAAATAGAGACTGCACTTTCGTATAAGTATAACGCTGCTAATTATGAAAGGGATAGTGAATATAGCTATATAATCAACAAAGATTTACAAGCACATCAAATAGAAGACTTAATCATGAGTCTAGATGAAAAATATATTAAGATAAAATCAGAATTAGACCTACCGACCCTTGCCAATGCTGTAATAATTTTAGGAAAAGAAGTGAATATACAAACTAAAATTAATATTCATGGTAAAGACAAAATAACTAAATCTGCTAAGAATATTTTGGTGAAAAATGGATATAAAAATATATCTATAGGAACTGAAAATGGTAATCTAACTGTAGTAGAATATAGAGAAGAAGACTACTATATAGCCTATAAGATAGCTAAAAAATTAGGTATACAAAATATGGTAGAAAGTAACAGCGGTAAAAATAACATAATTAGTGTCTACATAAAAGAATAGGGGGAGCTATGCTAGAAAAATTAGAAAAGATAGTGGAAGCTATTGAAAGTAAGAAAGGAGAAGAATTAATAATTCTTGATTTTCAGGGTGAAAATTCTGTGTGTGATTATGCTGTAATATGCACAGGATCATCTAATAGAAATGTGCGAGCTATCTCAGAGGAGGTAGAAGTTAAATTAATGGAGTTTGGAGAAAGAAGGTTAAATATAGAAGGGCAAGATGAAGCTCATTGGGTATTAATCGATGGGGATGATGTAATGATTCATGTTCTAGATCAAAAGACAAGAGATTTATATAGACTAGAGGAATTATGGGGATATGCTAGTGTAATTTTCCCTAGATTAGATGCTTAGTTTTATAGTTCTAGTTTTAATTTTTTTAGAAAATTCTTTAGTTGTAACTTTCCCATATAATGTAATAGCTCTGCCTTATATAACATATTTAGCTTATAAAAGAGGAAAAAATGGGATATTAGAAGTTATATTAGTTTGTTTAATAATTTCTAATGATAAAAATATTTTTGTAGAATTATGGATCATTTTTGTTATTATATTTACAATGAGCTATTTTTTGTCTAAAATATTAGGGTATGAAAAGATAAATATAGTTTATTATAGCTTGATACAATTTATTATTTATGGGACATATTTATATATAAAATTGCCATATTTTAAACCATACCAAGGGGTAATTATGTTCGGTGGGTATCTACTATTTAACTATAGTTTTATAAAAAAATTAAGGAAAAATATATGAAATTAAAAAGAAAAACGCTATCAGTAAAATTAAAGAAGTCAGAAAAAGGACGGGGACAGAATTTTCTAATAATAGTTGCCGTAATATATAGTTTGATCTTTGCACGACTTTTTTTTATGCAGGTAGTAAAAGTAGAAAAATATAAAAGAATGTCTAATAAAAATAGTATCAAAGTAAAGAGAATAAATGGTTATCGTGGTAAAATATACGATTCCCAAGGAAAACTCTTAGTAAATAATGAAGCTGGATATAGATTAGTATATCTAAATGAAAGAAAATATGATGAAAAAAAAATAGATGAGATGTCAAAACTTTTAGGATATGAAAAAAAAGTAATAGAGAAGAGAATAAAATACGGAGAAATCTATAGTTATACTCGAGAAAATGTTATTTTTGACGATATTCCCAAAGAAAAAGCTCATAAAATAATAGAAAAAAACTCAGATTATCCGTATTTAGAAGTTCAAATTTATTCTAAAAGAAAATATTTACACGATTCTTTGGGATCTCATATTTTGGGATATGTAAGGAATGTTTCGTCAAGTGAATATGAAAAAATGAAGGACAGTGGGTATAAAAAAGATGATATAATAGGAAAACAAGGTATTGAAAAAGAATATGAACCATATCTCCGTGGAGAGAATGGATATAAAAATATTGAAGTGAATGCACATAATAGATTTGTTAAAATCTTAGAAGAAAAAAAACCTAAAATGGGAGATGATATCTATCTCACTGTAGATTTTGACCTTCAACAGAAAATAACTGAATATATGAATAAAAAAAAGATGAAAGGTGCTTTTATAGCTATAGAACCAAAGACAGGTAAAATAATAACTATGGTAAGTAATCCTGAGTATCCATTGAATACTATAATTTCTAGGATGACAACTAAGGAATGGAACGATATCATGTTTAACAAAGATAGACCTTTAGAGAATAGAGCTATAACAGGTAGATACCCTCCAGGCTCTATATTTAAAGTTATATCTGCTCTTGCTTTTTTAGAGGAAGGATTAAATCCCAATGAGGAGTTCTTTGATCCTGGATATTTTCAAATAGGTAAGTGGAAATGGAGAAGCTGGAAAAGAGGGGGACATGGGTATACAAATCTCTCTAAGTCTTTGGTAGAGTCTGTAAACTATTATTACTACAGAGCAGCAGACAAATATGGAAGAAAGAAGATGCTAGAAGTAGCAGATGCTTTTGGAATAGGAAAAAAAACAGGAATAGATATCCCGGGAGAAAAACCAGGACTCTTACCAGATAATGAATGGAAAAAAAGTAAATTAAAGGAACCTTGGTATACAGGGGATTCTATAAATTTGTCTATTGGACAGGGATACTTATTGGTAACTCCTCTTCAAATGGCAAAAGCTTATTCGATATTAGCTAACAATGGGTATACTTATACTCCCCATTTAGTTGAAAAAATAGTAACTGAAGAAGGAAAAATAAAAGAAATAAAAGGAGAGAGGGAGGAAGTAAAGTACAATAAGAGGTATATGAATGAAATTAAAGAAGCCTTGGTGCAAACTGTAGAAGCAAAAGATGGAACAGCAAAAAGGTTGAGGACAAAAGGAGTAAGAGTGGCTGCTAAAACTGGGTCAGCTCAAAACTCAAAATATAAAGAGCCTCATTCTTGGGTTTCAGGTTATTTTCCAGCTGATAAGCCAGAGATAGCATTTACTGCTTTTATAGAAGGTGGAGGTTCTGGAGGTAAAGACGCAGCTGAAGTAGCTAAAGTCTTTGTAGACGCTTATTTAGAAAAGGAAAAAAATAAGGAAAGATAAAGGTTACTCTTAATTTAAGAGAGTTATGTTATTGTTAAATTTTTAAGGGAAGGTAAAGAAGCTTGCCCTCAAAAATTAAGGAGGAAAAAAATGAATACAACGGAAAAGGTAGAGATGAATACATCTTTATCTGATAATCCTGTAAAAAGAGTCAAAAGTTTTTTTAAGAGACCTAAAAAAACTGATTTAGAGACTGTGGAAAAATCAGATCAATTAAAAAGATTAGAAAGATTAGAAAAACTAGAAATTGGAGAAGTAAAAAAGGATAAAGTAGAAAAAGATGTCGTGGTAAAAGATTCGATAAATGATATAAAAAATAGAAAAAAAGTTCATAAGGGACCTAAAAAAATAGTCACTAATGATCAAGTAGATCATAAACCTAAGAAAAAAGAAGAAAAATTATTTGTAATACCTTTAGGTGGTTTAGATGAGATTGGAAAGAATATGACTTTATTTCAATATAGAGATGAAATCGTAATAGTAGATGCAGGGATAGCTTTTCCTGACGAAGCATTACCAGGGATAGATGTAGTAATTCCTGATTATAGCTATATAGCAAGTAATAAAGATAAAGTAAAAGCATTATTAATTACCCATGGTCATGAGGATCATATTGGGGGGACACCTTACCTTTATAGAACAATAGATCATAATGTACCTATGTATGGTGGAAAATTAGCATTAGCTTTGGCAGAATCAAAATTTGAGAAGTCATCTTTTGGAAAATTCAAGCCTAAGATGAAAGAAGCTCGTGGAAGAAGTAAATTTAAAATTGGAAAATATTTTGAAGTAGAGTTTATAAGTGTAACTCACAGTATCGCAGATGCATATGCTATCTGCATAAAGACGCCTGCTGGTAAAGTAATTCATACAGGAGACTTTAAAATAGACTTAACTCCAGTTGATGGTGACGGAGTAGACTTTAGTAGATTTGCTAGATTAGGGGATGAAGGGATAGATCTTTTACTTTCAGACAGTACAAACTCTGAATTAGAGGGATATACTCCATCTGAAAGAAGTGTAGGAGAATCTATAAGAAAGGAATTTGAAAAAGCCAATGGAAGGGTAATAATAGCTTCTTTTGCATCTCATATATATAGACTTCAACAAATTGTAAATGAAGCTCATAGAGTTAACAGAAAGATAGCTGTAGAGGGTAGAAGTATGGTAAAAGTCTTCGATATTGCCTCTAAACTAGGTTATTTAAAATTACCAGAAGGAATAATGGTAAGTTTAAAGCAAATTGAAAAATTACCAGATGAAAAAGCTGTATTATTATGTACAGGAACTCAAGGGGAACCATTAGCAGCTCTATCAAGAATAGCTAAAAATATGCATAAACATATTAAAATCAGAAAAGGTGATACAGTAATAATATCTGCAACTCCAATTCCTGGAAATGAGAGAGCAGTATATAATAATATAAACAACCTATTAAAAAATGATGCAGATGTTGTATTCAAAAAAATAGCTGGAATTCATGTATCTGGACACGGAAGTCAAGATGAGCAAAAATTAATGCTTAATTTAGTTAGACCTAAAAACTTTATGCCTGTACATGGGGACTATAAAATGCTTATAGCTCATAAAAAAACTGGTATGGAGACTGGAATACCTGAAGAAAGAATAATTATAGCTACAAATGGAAGTAGAGTAGAGGTAACTAAATCTTATGCTAAATTAGCAGGAAAAGTAACTTCTGGAATTACACTAGTAGATGGATTAGGAGTAGGAGATATAGGTAAAATAGTTCTTAGAGATAGACAGCAGTTAGCTGAAGATGGTGTAGTAATAATAGTACTTACTATTGATAAAACAACTGGTAAATTACTGGCAGGGCCAGATATAGTTACTAGAGGATTTGTTTATTCTAAAGATGCGGATATTATGATCAATGAAGCTAAGATAATAATAAGAGGAAAAATTGAAGCTCTAAAAGAAGAAGATGCTAAAAATTGGTCAACACTAAAGAATATAACAAAAGATACAGCCAATAAATTTTTCTATGAAAAAATTAAGAGATCACCAATCATCTTACCGATAGTAATGGAAGTATAGCGACTCTCTTACTTTTTATGGTTTCTCCTTTGACGATGTTAAAGGAGAAACCGAAGTAAGAGCAAAGAAAAAAATCAAAATATATGGGTAGTATAATAACTACCTATTAATAAAAATAGAGGACGGTAAATAATGAAATTAACAAGTAAAAAAAGAGCATATTTAAGAAAAATAGCACATGACATGTCACCATTAGTAAGAGTAGGGAAAGATGGATTTAGCGAAAACATAGTAACAAGTATATTAGATGCAATCGATAAAAGAGAGTTAATTAAAGTAAAAATATTACAAAATGCTGAGGTAGATAAAAAAGAATTAGCTGCCGAATTAGCTGAAAAAAGTGGTTGTGAAGTAGTGGGAATAACAGGGAGAATAATAACTTTATACAAAGAAAATAAAGAGTATCCAGTAGTGTCTGTAGATCTTAGAAGAATATAACTAAAAAGTTTAATTAGGGGTTTAACATGGATAAAAAAAAGCTGATAGAGGGGCTAACAATTAAATCTAATGAAATTAGAAAAATAATAATTGAAACAGTGAGTAAAAATGGTGGTCATATTGGCCCTAACTTAGGAATTGTGGAATTGACCTTGGCAATGCATAGCGTTTTTAATTCACCTAAGGATAAAATATTATTTGATGTTGGGCATCAATCCTATGTACATAAATTATTGACAGGAAGAGAAGAAAGATTTTCTACCCTTCGTCAAAGACATGGGATAGGACCATTTACAGACAGGGCTGAATCTCCCCATGACCACTTTATATCTGGTCATGCAGGGTCAGCTCTCTCAGCTGGTTTTGGGATAGCAACAGCAGATAAAGAGGATAATGTTATAGTGGTTATAGGTGATGCATCTATAGCTAACGGACACTCTTTGGAAGCACTAAATAATAT
>NZ_JBATVM010000218.1:0-9447 GCF_049671765.1 Psychrilyobacter sp. | reverse complement strand
ATTTTAGGTGCACCATACCTTTTATGGCTTCTTAACCATATTTCATATATTAATTTAGATAATTTTTCTCTTTGAATTTTGTTGACTGTTAGTTTATTAAGTTTTCGATAATAGTAGGTGCTTTTAGGTACTTCTAAAATCTTTGTCAGCTTACTTATTGGATGAACCCTTGATAATTCTGTGATCATAGTTTGACATTGCTCATTGCTTAGTTTTTGGCGAATATGGTTATAGCCTTTTTTAAGATATCATTCTCTTCTTTTAATCTTTTCATTTCTTTTTTTATCTGATCTAACTCTGAGTTAGATTCACCTTTTAACTGATTCTTTTCAGCTCTTTTTTTCTTACCTACTACCCAATATCTAACTGTTGATTGCGGTACACCATATTCAATTGCTAAGTCTTTAATTTCTTTGCCGTTACCATTGTTATACAGTCTAACTATTGTTTCTTTTACTTCATCACTAAATCGCTTTTTTGCCATACTAGACCTCCACTTTTCTATTCGATTTTATCATATCAAACGAAAACATGATTGTCCAATATCTATACTAACACCACCTAGTGTCGTTTTTTGTCTTTCGGCACCAATTACTAATCTAAACTAGCAAAATCAAGTGTTAGTTTC
This sequence comes from Psychrilyobacter sp., assembly GCF_049671765.1. Taxonomy (NCBI): domain Bacteria; kingdom Fusobacteriati; phylum Fusobacteriota; class Fusobacteriia; order Fusobacteriales; family Fusobacteriaceae; genus Psychrilyobacter; species Psychrilyobacter sp. The sequence continues at coordinate 8,819 of NZ_JBATVM010000218.1, read as the reverse complement.
GAACTGAAGTTGTCGCTTGATTTTTTTATGGTATATAAACTTAAAATATTATTGAATACCTTAAATTAGTTGATTTTAGGGTCAAAGAACTCTTAGTTTTATGATTTAATGACTTTCATGTAATTTATTTAAATATTTAACAACCTTATTTACTCTCTTTTTATCGCTATCAAAGCCTCATTAAGGTTCATTTACTAGAATATCTATTTTTATTTTACTCCTCCAATGAGTCTTCTAAAATATTTATCTCTTTTATTTGTATTTTCCCTAATAATTCATTCAAGAGTTTATTATATTCAAAAAAATTTAAGGATTCAATTTCAAGTTTGTTATTTTTTATTTCTACTTCTAGTCATAAAAATCAAAGGAATGGTTGAAAATCTTAATTAAATAATTAGTAAAAAAAGCAATTTAATTTATATATACCAAAATAACTATTACGAAAATTTTGTAATAGTTATTTTGAAACTTTCATATTGTTTTCTTCATTTTTTTCCAAACAATTAAAAATATCTGAAATTAATATCTTTTCAATCCTAGCCTAAACCTTATTTTATTATCATTTTTAATTAACAAAATAATTACAATATAGATAAACGTCTAAAAATATTTTTAACACTCATTTTTACTTGGTTTTTCACTTAACAAAATGTCCTTTTGTTAAGTAAGGAATATAATAAAAAAAATTTTAGAAATAAAAAGACTCTCAAAAAGAGCTTTGATTTTATTAAATCTATTTATGAAAGTTCCTAATATTATAATTAAACCTTTTTTCACACCCCCATTTTTTTATCACACGTTTAAAATGCCATACTTTTAGTACCTATGGAATATAAGAAAAAGGTGGATCATTTCCCACCTTTTCCCCTTAACATTTCATATCTAGTTTTACTTTTAACCTTTCATAGTACAAACACATCATTTAATTTATATACGCTCTTAAAATGAAAATGAAAGCCTTCTTTATTATTTGAAATCTTTTTTATAGATACTTAGATCATATTTTCAAGTATTTTTATTAATTTTTTGTCCGCAAGAAAATAAAGTACCCATTAAGAATGGTATAATAATTTCTATTTATTAATAAAATTATATGTATAAATACTTTCTTTTTTCCCATTTAAATTACTCCAGAATTTTTTTATAAAAAATATAACTAATGGGATAAGTAAAGTAATTAAAATAATTAATGTTTGTTTATAGTCAAAAAAGTCAAATATTTTTATTTGATTTAGATCAAGTATAATATTTATTAGGAGAACTGCTCCATTATGAATACTATGAGAAAAGATTGAAGCATACAATGATTTGGTTTTATAATAGATATATCCAAAATAAAAACTACTTAAAATTAGAAACATACCATTTTTACCATGTAAACTAATGAAAATAAGGGTTGCTAATAAAATACCATTTTTTGTTCCCATTTTTTCCATTAATTTGTTCAATAAAATTCCCCGCCAAATAATTTCTTCTATTATAGGTTTTATAATTATTATATCAATAAAATAGAAATCATTATGTGATGGGGAATTATTGGTACTAATAGTAAAAAACATTTCTAAAAATACCTCTACGATCAGAAAAAATAAGCTAAAAAAAACAATTTTTTTCCATGGTATAGAAAAAGAACCAAAAAGACATTTAATATTTAGTTCTTTTTTTTTAAAAATAGATTTCAAATAAAAAACAATAACACAAAGGTCTACAAAATTAAATAGAGTTTCCCTTAAATATTTAATATTATAAGAGAGCAACACTCTGTCTAAATAATTACCTAGAGAAAGTTCTAAAGACATTCTAATGATAAGCCACATCATTATTAAATAAAAAAAATTAATTTTTTTCAAACTGTTATTCCTCTCTATGAGAGGTAAGTCATTTGGCTTCATATTTTCCTCCCATTTTAATCTTTTTTTAAATGTAACATATTATTTTAAATTTTAAAAGGTGAATTTTCTACTTAACAAAATGCACTTTTGTTAAGTAGGGAATACAAGTTTTTTAAAATTTATAGCTAGAACTAATTTTAGGAGGTCGCAAAGTACAAATACATACGTTGATACTGGAAACATCTTAAAAACAAAATTAGACTTACTTTTTAATTTCTGTTGGATCAGCTCCAGGCAATCCTGGATAATATTAAGTTTTGGATCTCCTATCGCAAACAAAAAAAAAAAGTATTTAAAAAAAGGACACTAAATTATACTATTGCTCGTGTCCTTTTAAGGTTGATTCTATTGAATTTATAAACGAATGTTTTAAATCATTAAGTAGGAGATCCTGGCAATGGTGTTGATTTAGGAACAAAATGGGTTTATCCTCTTAGAAATTGGGGCAAAGTCTATGGTGAATTATTAATAATGTATGCTAATAGAATTCCAGAATAAAGTAAAAAAATATGTCAAGAAGCCTTTTTTTTAGGCTTGCTTGACATGCTAAATTTTTTATCGTATTAAGAAGTTATCATAGGAACTATTTTTCTATTTGCAGACTTTTATGGACACCCTCCAATAAGATTTAAATCTATATTTCTCATATTTTTCCTTTTTAAACTTTTCTCTCTTTTTACAGCTAGATTCTAACATACTTTATTTAAAATCTAAAGGTATAAATGGATATATTTCATTATTCTTGAATATACATAAATATAACTCTATTCTATTATTTCTACATAGGCTTTAAAAAAATCAATTAATTTATCATCTTCAACAGCTGAAATTAAAAATTTTGATAAAATAACTCCAGTTTTATATTTTTTCTGTATTTCCTTAACATCCTTTTTAATATTATTTTTATAATTTAAGTCCACATATTCTTTTACTAAAAAACTAATGAATTTAATGTTTTTTTCTTTTTCCCATAAAATATTTTTATCTTCAAATTCTTTTTCCACAGATAGTCCCCTGATTTCTTTGAAAGAATTTCTACTATCTTGAAATTTTATATAAGAATTTATATTTTCTATATAACGACAAGTTTTTTTCGTTTCATAATATTCAAACTTCACTACTTTTTCAATATCAATATCCTCATAAATATATTTATTTTGTTTTAATTTAGAGATCTCATTTATATTTTTTTTCTTACCCTCAAGTTTTTTTTCAATGTTTTTATACTTTCTTAACTTTTCATCATTTTTTTTAGAAGCATCATCTATTAGTTTAGAAAAATTATTAAGTGTAATTTTTCTAAAATTAATTAATTTTTTCACTGGAATATTAATAGTTCTAAAAAATTTTAAATCACTTAAATCAATAAGGTTGAAAAGATTAAATTCTCTATAATTATTATGCTTATTTTTAGATAATTTTATAAGTTTTTCTTTTTCCCAATATCTTATTGTTGCTTTCGGTATATTGAGTATTTCAGAAATTTCTCCTATTGTATATTTGTCTTCCTTATTCATAATTATCTCCCTGAGTGTTTATTTTATCATTTAAATATAGTATATCATTTTTTTTGTTGACATTGAAGTTACTTTAAGGTTTATAATGGCGCAGTACTTTCGATATATATAAATAATGTTCTATTTTTATATATCAAATTTTTTTTAAGGAGATGATAGAATGAAAAGCCTCACAACAAAAAAGAAAGATTTTAAAATGCCTCATACCTATGTAATATTATCAGGATTGCTTATTCTTGTCTCAATGTTAACTCACATAATACCTTCAGGACATTATGACCGAGTTAAAGATTTAGCAACAGGTAAAATGGTAGTAGTTCCTGGAAGTTTTATTTTTGCCCCAGGAAAAACACCCGGATTTTTTGATTTATTTTTAAACTTACAACGTGGTTATGTTGATGCCGCAGATATTATGTTCTTAATTATTTTTGCTTATGGTTTTGTATATATGCTAATTAAAAATGGAACTTTAGATGCTTTTTTAGGTGCTCTTATAAAAGTTATGGGGGATAAAATCCATTGGTTAATCCCAATATCTATGTTAACTTTTGGTTTATTATCTTCTACTATGGGTATATATGAAGAAGTTTATGGTCTTATTCCTGTATTCATTGGAATATCCTTAGCTTTAGGCTATGATATAGTCGTTGGAGGTTCCATTGTTTTTATTGGAGTAGTCACAGGGTTCGCTGCCTCTACTTTAAATCCATTTTCAATAGGAATTGCCCAAGGAATATCTGGAGTACCTATGTTTTCTGGAATAACATATAGAATTGTTATATTTATAATTTGTGAAATAGTTTCAATTTCGTATGTTATGTGGTATGCTCATAAAATAAAAAAAGATCCTACAAAATCTGTAGTCTATGGCTTAGAATTAGAAACTCTTCATATGAAAGATATTTCTGAATTAAAAAATATGAAAGTTACTCATAGACAAAAATTATGTTTATTTTTATTTATTTTAACCATTGCTTCTTTACTTGTAGGAACAACTAAATGGGGATGGTATATTAATGAAATAGCTTCAATGTTTCTTATGATGATGATTATTGTAGGATTAGTTGGAGGTTATACTCCCACACAAATAGCTAAAACTTTTATTGAATCTACTAAAACTATGGTCCCATCTATGTTTGTCGTTGGATTTACTAGAGGAATCCTTTTTATTATGAAAGATGCAATGATTTCAGATGCAATAGTTTTTTATTTAGTTAGATTTTTAGAAGGGCAAGGTAAAATATTTGCTGCAATGGGAATGCTAGGTTTACAAAATATTATACATATATTTATTACTGGTTCTTCAAGTCAAGCCACTATAACTATGCCTATAATGGCTCCAACAGCAGAATTAATTGGATTAAGTAAGCAAACTGCAGTACTTGCCTATCAATTTGGAAATGGGTTTTCAAATATGTTTTGGCCTACTGCCTGTGCCTTAGAATGTGGACTAATGGGAGTTCCCCTAAATAAATGGTATAAATTTGTCGCACCATTATTTGGTATAACCGTTATTTTACAAATTATATTTATGATTATTGCTGTAATGATAAAATATTAAATTTTAAAAGGAGTGATTTTATGATTATAAAAAATGGTCTCGTTCTTATTTTTAAAGAAAAAGGATTTGTTAGAAAAGATATTGAAATAATTGGAAAAAAAATTACTAAAATTGAAGATTTTCTAGAGGCAGATGATTTTATTGATGCAAGAGGAAAATATATTACACCAGGTTTTATTGATGCACATTCTCATATTTGTATAAGTGAAGAAGGAAATGGATCTGTAGGAGATGATTGTAATGAATATGCTGAAGCTATAATGCCGTATTTAGAATCTATAGATGCTATTAACCCTTTAGATAGAGCCGTTTCAGATGCTATCAAAGGAGGTATTACTACTGTATCTACTGGTCCTGGAAGTGATAGTGTTATTGGAGGAATTTTTTCTAACATTACTTTCAAAAGTAATATTGCAGACGAGATGATAATCACTCGAAAAGCATCTATGAAATGTAGTTTTGGAGAAAATCCCAAAAGTCTTGGAGAAAAGGGTAAAGATCCACACACACGTATGGGGATAGCGTATTTATTTAGAAAGGCTTTTAATGAAGCTATCGAATATAAATATAAAAAAGAAAAGGCTTTCGATGAAAATCTTTATTTTTTTAAAGATATTGGTATGGAAAATATGATAAAAGTTTTAAATAAAGAAATGCCCCTACAAGTACATGCACATAGAGCTGATGACATATGTACTGCGATCAGATTAGCTCAAGAATATGATGTTAATTTAATTTTAGTTCATTGTACAGAGGGACATTTAATTAAAAATTATTTGAAAAAATATAATTATCCAATAATTTTAGGTCCTAATCTTAGTCTTAAAACTAAAATTGAAAATTTAAATAAAACCTTTAAATCTGTAAAAATATTATACGAAGCTGGGCTCAAAATTGCTATAACAACAGATCATGATGTAACACCATTATGGACTTTACCAATTTGTGCTGCTCTATCTGTCAAAGAAGGTTTACCGGAGTTAGAAGCATATAAAGCAATTACTAAAAATCCCGCTGAAATTTTAGGAATCTCCCATTTAAAGGGAGAAATTAAAATTGGGCTTGATGCTGACATAGTTTTTTGGGATAGAGAGCCTCTCGATTACCGAGCTCATGTTGAAAAAGTTTTTATTGAAGGTATGCAAATATTTAGTATTTAGGAAAGTATAGAAAATCAAAAATGAAAAAAAGATGCCTTAAGGCACATACCTATCAAGCTAACTTTAAATTTAATAGAAAATATGATAACCTCTTTCAAGGACTACCTGAAGGAGGTTATTCATTTGAATAACAAAAAATTATTTAAAACACTTAACAATTTTTTTCTAAAAAAGAGATAGATATTTTGGCGATTAATTCCGGATTCAAGAAAAGAAATAGAGGTAAAATTACATACCCATCAAGCTAAAAAAATGCAAGAAATTTAAATAAATCAACTCTAATTCCATATAAAAATTAAGGTGGATAACAAGTTATTTTTTAATTTTTTAATTACTTCAAGTTTGGCAGAGTCAAAAACTTTTTTTTGACTAAACTCAGAGAGCACGTCTACGCATTGAGATTATTTGCTACCGCAAACCACTCTCAATAGACGTTATTTTAATCGTTAGACTCTAAAAGTATTGACCCTATAGGGTGTCCTTGGCGGACTAAAAAAAATCAACCTTGGAACTTGGGAAAGTGGTAGAAATTTCTATCACTTTTTATTATTATCTTAACTTTATAATTAAAATCTAACAATCTAACCATTATTATATTTAGTTTAATCATTTCCATTAATTCTTATTTTTTTAATTAAAAAAAGGACTTCTAAATTTAGAAGTCCTTTTTCACTCGAAGCATTGAGTTAACTCATTATATCATAAAAATATTAATTTATTTTAATTTAAGTAACTAATGAATTATCCCTTAATAATCATATGATTTTTTAAATTCTGTTAATTCAATGTAATCTCTATAAATTATATATCCATAGACGGTCGATCCTGCCGCTGCTTTTCTCCAATTTTTTCCTGATTTAAAATAAACTGTTCCTTTTTTTAGTTTCATAGGAACAGAAACCTTTATAGTTTCCCACTTATCTTTAGTGGGTTTTAGAACTGCCTTTAAAAATTCTGCGTCTTGGTATATTTTTATTAATTCATCTGTACTTTCATCTAGAATAGTTAGTTCCATATATCTAGAATTTTTTCCTATAAATAACCATTTTCCTTCTTCTATATGTCCATTAGGAAATCTTAGTTTCCCCTCGATATAGGAGATATTAAGCCCTTTTTTTAAATAATTTTCATATGCCATATTATAGGATGCCATAGTAGTTTGGATAATAATTCTAGCTCCTCCTAATCTATTTACATGTCCCATCATTAAACTCATAAATAAAAAAATGACTATCAATATCAATTCTGATCGAGATCCTGATCTTATTCTATAATTTCTACCTGCTAAAACAAAAAGTTTCTCTGAGAAAGGATTAAAAAGCATTATCCCAGAAACATTCCAGGAATCTAAAACTAAGTGAGATATAGCTCCCATGGTTATAAAAAATAAGGGCTTATAAAAATATAGACCTATTAAATTGAGGGGTACCCATAAAAGTAAGGAGTGAGTTAGGGTTCTGTGACCTACTTTTTTATTGAGATAAATTGAGATAGGGGAAAAGATCATCCCAACTGTGCTTCTGGGATGATCTATATCAGGTAGGAGAGATCCTATCCCTACCAAAGCTATAGTTGTGGTAGATTCAGCTCCTAGCATAAGGCTAGTGGCTACTGCGAAGGTAATGTGAGTAATTGCAATCATGGAAATCACCTCCAATTTTTATTTCTAAAAAATTTTAATATTCATGGATCGAAATCGAGAAAAACTTAAACCTAAGGGTGTCACCCTTAACTGACTCTGTTTCTTTTTATGAGCAAAAGAAATAGAGGAAAGAAAAGCTCACTTTTTCTAAATAATGTTATATAAGCAAGTCCATAGATCCCCGTTTCTTAGTGGGATGCCTGACGGGCATAGTGAGTGCGACGAAACTCGTAAGATATTTACTGAGAAGTAGAGTAACATCTAAAAAAAGAAATAAAATATTATTTTTTAGTAAGTAATCGGATAAAATATCTGAGGAAATAGGCTACTCCCATTAGATAGAGATCTTTATCTCCTAATCCTCTGGCGATATATCTAAATATCATGATACCTGCTATAAGTAAAAATAAAACAGGTGCTATGTTTATCTCTTCCCCTTCCACCCTATCATCATCGTACCTCAGAGCCTCACCACGGGCTATTGCCCACGCTCTTCCTGGAATTCCTCTACCTTGAATTACTAAGTCTGTAAGTGGAACTATGGTTCCTGTATGAGATATACAGTTTTCTGCTAGTTCTTTTCTAAAAACCTTTTTTATTGGATGAATTATTAGTTTTTGTTTCCCCCATACTATGGTTTTTATATGTTCTTTGAAAGGCTCTAACCCTGCCATATAAAAGGTCCAGAGTTCATTAAGTGCCTTGAAAAAAACAGCTTCTTTTTGAGTCATTCTATCTATATCATCTATGAAGATCATTAATTTTTTCCCCGTAATGATTTTATTTTCTAGTTCATCATTATGAAGCTTTCCAACTGTTTCTCCTTGAGCTTTAACTATTTGTTTTAAAATAAGGCTAAAGGAATTGGAGCAAGAAACAAATACTTTTCCAGCATTACTGAGACTTTCATAACTCCATTTTAGTAACTCACTTTTCCCAATTCCCCTCTGACCAACTAAAATAAAGGGTCTGTGGGATTTTAAGCGAGGATTTATTTCTTTTTGTAATAGGTTATCACGGCCAACTAGCATAAGGTAACACCTCCAA
>NZ_JBATVM010000217.1:0-2144 GCF_049671765.1 Psychrilyobacter sp. | reverse complement strand
ATTAAAATTAATTGCCCCATATGACCTCCTAAAATTTTGGAACTCCCAGATGAAAAATTTTGTCACGAAAAAACGCTCGGGCTCCTCCCCACCGCAAAGCTAAATAAAGCTCTCACAGTACCTTTTTCTTTACTTTGATTGCCCTTTGTGTTATAATTGTCGTTAACAATTGATAAGGAGGTATATTAATGCTTTATTGTATTGATGTCAAAACAAGTCAAGTCCATGTACTGGGGTGTCCAGAGATTACTCGTAAGGGTAAAAAAAAGAATGAAAACATAATTTTTCTAGAACGTTTTAATAATCCTAATGATGCGGTAATTGATTCAAAACTTAAAGGCTACTCAGAAGCTAACGGTTGTATTCATTGCTGCCCTAGTGCACATACAGAATAAATGATTGGGCTATTAAGCCCTTTTTTTTATTCCTCCTCATCTACAAACATCAAACCTTTGTGCTCCTTAATAGCTTTCTTGCTCTCTTCATACTTGATATGCTTAAGATGTCGATCAATCTTTTCATCTGAAGTTTCAATACTGTATAGTTCTTTTCCTAGTTTATATAATTCTGCAGTAGCTTGTACTCTTAACTTCAATGCTTCTTCATGAGATTTAACCTTTGGCTTTATTCCTTTTTTATCTAATTCCATGAGATAAGATAAGTTAGATTGGTGTAAGGTTCGATAGTTACTTATGACTCGATCTCTTAACTCAACTCTTTTGGTAATATCATCCTCAATAAATGCCTGCTCAAGGATTGCTTTATTTTTTCCTTTGATCCATCCACTCTTACTAGCTAAGTTTCTAAGAGTTCCATTGTTTACCATGTAATCTATGGCTAGATCTATAAGATCTACTCCAGACTCATATGCTTTCTTAAGCTCCTTTTTCGTATCACTCGAGATTTTTCTATACTTAGCCATTAATAATCAGCCTTCAGATCATCTAGGTTTATTCCATGCTTATTTTCTATTAGATCAATTAGTTTATTTCCCATGACTTCATCTGTATTGATTTTCTTTATAATAGCTTTTCTAAGTTTTTCTGGATCTTTATCAGTGATAACATCAAAGCTAGGATCATTAAAAGAATACAAATAACTATTTGCTAAGATATTTATACTTTCCAATGATCTATCTGTTTTAAAAGATGAGATCTTAAACTTCACTGCATTCTCTATCATCTCTGTAAAATCTTCTTCACTCATTTCTAACATCATGACACTCACCTCCTAATTTCTATTTTATGTCATAAAAATGTAATAAATCACTTTAAATTTTCTACCTCATTACTTAGGGAAACTGTGTCACAATTATTTTTCACCATTTCTTTTCTATCCCTTTATTTATAAATGGTAGAATAGATTTTTATACTTTTAAAATCTAACCACTATTTGGGATTAGTGGTTAAAAATTTTTCCCACTAAATAACTTAATTTTTCCTTGTTATTTAAGTGAGAATAATTCTTTTTTATCCTTTTGTCTTCCCTAGTCTTATGTGGTTTATCATGGAGTGATATTATCTTTTCTAGATTAGAATAATCAAATATCCATGAGTTATCTTCTAAATATTTATAGACATTTCTTTGAGGAGATCTACCAGTAGCCCTGGCTAATCTATTTGATTTTTTAAACTGCAAATAACTTAGTTCTAAGTTTGGTTCTAATTCTTTCTCTAAATATCTATATGCTTCTTTAAATAGTTTTTCATGGCATAACTCAGTGAATATCTTGTCTAAAATATAGCTGTTTTCTAATAGTGCTTCTAATGTATTGTTTATATTGAATCTTTCAGTGGCATAGTATTTATATGTTGAACTAGATAGCCACCATTCTAGCCTGGTTAAATCAAAATCTAAAATGTTTTTATCATCTACTTCCCTCTTCTTATCATAAATTCTAACTTTATGACTTTTCCATCCCCCATCTAAAGTAGAATCTAAAAATAATTTTTTATATGACTCATTTAGATTTATATTACCTATCTTTCTTAGTTTAGGGAGTTTTAGGAATAAAAGAGTAAATACTTCTTTGTATTCTTCAAATGTTAGTTCAAAATTCATATTTATCTCTATTTCACTAATCTTAGCTTCAGTGAGATCTATAGATATATTTTTGCTTTCTAGTAAATTAATTAGTCTATTAA
>NZ_JBATVM010000216.1:0-12096 GCF_049671765.1 Psychrilyobacter sp. | reverse complement strand
ATAGCATCTAAATCGACGATTTGTCCTGTAGGGTTTTCCAATGTTTCTATAAAAATCACCTTTGTTTTAGGAGTTATCGCTTCTTCTAAGGTCTTTAGGTTAGAAGTTTCGAAAAACCTTGTTTTTATTCCAAAGTCCTCTATTGTATTAGATAAAAAGTTATAACTACCTCCATAGATTCCCTTTGCTGAAACTATTTCATCTCCTGATCTAGCTATAGTTAGGAGGGCATAAGTTATAGCAGCTGATCCTGATGCTACTGCCAATCCTCCTACTCCACCTTCTAATGCTGCTATTCTTTTTTCTAATACTTCAGTGGTAGGGTTTCTTGTTCTTGTATAGGAATACCCTTTTTCTTCTAAGTTGAATAATCTTACAGCATGATCAGTATTTTTAAAAGTATATGATGCAGTTTGATAGATAGGGACAGCTCGGGCTCCTGTTAAGGGATCTTTTACTTGTCCGGCATGTAATTGTAAGGTCTCAAATTTTAAACTCATAATTATACCTCCTTTAATTTTTATTATTTTTCATAAATTTTTTATATCTGCCAGCTTCTACTATTTATAATTTTATATAGATCTGAAACCACAGCATTTGCTGTAGTACTTCCCCCTGCACCTTCCCCATAAAAAATTGTTTTCCCTGTATAACTTCCTTCTATCTCTACAGCATTATATATCCCATTAACTTCATAGAATAGGTCATCTTTTCCTACTAATGTTGGTTTGATAGATAGAGTTATTTTTTCTGTTTTTTCGTCTATTACGGCTTCTCCTAATAATTTATATTTTTGGTTATTAGTAGCGGCTTTTCTTATATCTTCGGTTGATAATTTTGTTATCCCGTTTATTTTTATCTCTGTAAATTCTTTTAGTTCCCCCCAGGCTAAGTAACTAAGTAAACTAATCTTATGAGCGGTATCTATTCCATCAACGTCAAATGTCGGGTCTGTTTCAGCATATCCTTTTTTAGTTGCATCGATTAAAGCTCTTTCATAACTAGATCCGTTACTCATTTGTGTCAAGATATAATTTGCTGTTCCATTTAATATGCCTCTTATTTTTTTTAATTTATTGGGGAAAAGGGATTCTTTTAAGGGGGATAAGATAGGTATTCCACCCCCTACAGCAGCCTCAAAAAAGATTTTTACACCGTTTTTTTTAGCTAACTGAAATAATTCATTACCATGGATAGCTAAAAGTTCCTTATTAGCAGTGATTAAATTTTTTTTTGATAATAGAGTTTTTTTAGCGATTTCTAGAGGGATATCTTTTCCCCCCATTAATTCAATGATAGTATCAATAGAGTCATCTTCTAATATTTCTTTATAATCAAAAGTAAATGAATAGTTTTTAAATTCTTCTCTAAATGTTCTATTACAGATTTTTATAATTTTTATCTCTTCACCCAATAATTTTTCGATTTTTACCCTTTGACAAGAAATAATACTGAGTACCTCTTTACCTACGGTACCAATTCCAATAATTCCAACGTTCATCCTCTACCTCCAAATAATTTTTGTAAAATAAAAAAGCCTGTGGAGTTTCCCACAGGCTTTCTAGTTAAAGATGCTTGTGAACAAACTCGTAAGTTACTACAAAACGAGTCTGTTCTTAAATTTAAAAAATTTAAGTTACAAACCCTACCAAAGCATCATCATTAGCATATTTAATTGTCCGATTCTTGAATTAACCATCTTAATCAGCTCACTTATTTTTATTTTTTTTCTTTTAGAATAAAACTTTTTTGTTACTAAAGTTCTAACTTTCAAACAGTTTAGCATTTTTTTTTTGATATGTAAAATTAATTTTTTGTTTGTTTTCTTATTTTTTAATAAAAAAAACCTTGTTCTATAAATTTTTATCTTTTTTTTTAATATGAATTTACCTTCGTTAAAAAAAAATAACAATAAAATAATTATCTCTTTTATTATTATTAAAGGACCTTTCAACACTAATTGTATCAATAATTTATTCTATTAGTCTCAATATTAAGTATTAAATTAAAATTTAATTTGAAAAATTTTTGTTGACAGAATAAAAATTAACTGTTATTATTTTTCTTAATTACAAAACGAGGAGGAAAGAATATGATTTTAACTAATATCTTATCTATAAATTTATTATTATTGCTGCTGTTATTATTATTGCCGTTAGGTTGCAAGCAATTAAATATATTTAGAATGATATTGGGGAAATTGTATACTTTTAAACATCCTGTTTTAAAATAATTGGGAAGAGTGTATCTATGATGGTAGCTAATATTATTGGCTGCTTTTTTTTATAAATAATTATAAAAAATATAAATTTTTTTAGGCAGCTATAGTTATAGCTGTTTTTTTTATTAACCTAGGAACCGAATGCAACTTCATGTTGTTTTTAATAATAGTTGAAAATTAGAATTAGGAGGAAAAAATTATGGAAAAAATGATAAAAATATTTGATACAACACTAAGAGATGGGGAACAATCACCAGGATGTAGTATGAATATAGAGGAAAAAATAAAAATGGCTAAACAACTAGAAAAATTAGGGGTGGACATAATTGAAGCAGGATTTCCTGCATCATCTAAAGGAGATTTTAATTCCGTCAAGGCAATTGCTGAAAGTGTCACAAATGTAAGCGTGGCAGGGTTAGCAAGGGCGTTAAAGGGAGATATAGATACTACGTGGGAAGCCATAAAAAATGCTCAACATCCAAGGATTCATACATTTATAGCAACTTCAGATATTCATATGAAGTATAAATTAAAAAAGACACCAGAAGAGGTTTATAAGCAAGCAGTAGAGATGGTTAGATATGCAAAGTCTAAATGTGATGATATAGAATTTTCGGCAGAGGATGCTACGAGAACTAGACCAGAATTTTTATATAAAATAGTAGAAGGTGCTATAGAAGCAGGAGCTACAGCTATAAATATACCTGATACAGTGGGATATACCACTCCAGATGAATTTTATAAGATAATCAAAGGTGTAAGAGAGAATGTAAAAAATATAGATAAAGTAGATATATCGGTACATTGTCACAATGATTTGGGACTAGGAGTTGCTAACTCTCTAGCTGCAGTAAAAGCAGGAGCTACACAAATAGAATGCACTGTAAATGGAATAGGAGAAAGAGCAGGAAATGCAGCTTTAGAAGAAGTGGTTATGGCCATGAAGGTAAGAAAGGATATCTATCCGGGACAGACCAGAATAAATACAGAGGAGATCTATAAAACTAGTCAACTTGTCACAAAAATAACAGGAGTAGAGGTACAGCCAAATAAAGCCATTGTAGGAGAAAATGCTTTTGCTCATGAATCAGGAATCCATCAGCATGGAATGTTAGAAAATAAAGAAACTTATGAAATTATGACACCTGAATCTATAGGACTGAGTAAAAATAAGATGGTACTTGGAAAACATTCAGGAAAACATGCTTTTGAAAATCATTTGAATGAATGTGGATATGAACTTAGCAAGGAAAAAATGGGAGAAATTTTTATAAGATTTAAAGAGTTAGCAGACAAGAAAAAAGATGTATCAACAGAAGACATAGAAGCTCTTATAGATGGTGCAAGGGAAATAAAAGACAAGGCTTATAGACTAAATAGATATACTGTAAATACAGGTAATACAATCACTCCTATAGTATCTATAAATGTGGAAAAAGATGGAGAAATAATAGAAAATGTAGCCTTTGGAGACGGTCCTGTAGATGCAGCATTTAAGGCCATTGACAAGATTGTAGATGTGGAATTTAAACTGAATAAGTATGTTATAAAAGCAGTGACAGAGGGAAGCGATGCTCAGGGAGAGGTATTTATAAGACTGGGGAAAGATAATAAAAATTATAACGGAAGGTATACGAGTACTGATATAGTAGAAGCCAGTATCATGGCATATATGGGAGCCATAAATAATTATTTTGATGAAAAAGGGAGAAGATAGATGACTATAGTAGAGAAAATTTTAGCAAATAGATCAAATAAACCCCAAGTGAAACCTGGAGATAATATATGGGTAGATGTAGATATCTTAATGACTCATGATGTGTGTGGACCTGGAACAATGGGAATATTTAAAGGGAACTTTGGTGAAAAGGCCAAGGTATGGGATAAAGAAAAGATAGTTTTAATCCCTGATCACTATATATTTACAAAGGATAAATATGCCATGAGAAATATAGAATATGTGACTAAATTTGCCAAAGAACAGGAAATAAAACATTTTTATGAGCCTTTTACAGATGACTACAAAGGAGTATGTCATGTAGCACTTGCAGAAGAGGGGCATAATAAACCGGGAGATGTATTGTTTGGAACCGATTCTCACACATGTACATCAGGAGCCTTTGGACAATTTGCTTCTGGAATAGGAAATACAGATGCAGGATTTATTATGGGAACAGGAAAACTTTGGGTGAGAGTTCCAGAATCAATTAAATTTCAATTTGAGGGTAAATTTCCTAGTTATATTATGGGAAAAGATGTGGTACTTCAGACAATTGGAGATATAGGATTTGATGGCGCTACATACAGATGTATGGAATATGGTGGGCAAGCTATATCAGGGTTAAATATGGAAGAGAGAATGACAATCTGTAATATGGCCATAGAAGCCGGTGGAAAGTGTGGAATAATAGCTGCTGACGAAGTGACTAAAAAATATTTAGAGGAAAGAGGAGTAACAGAATATGAAGTTCATAACTCAGATACAGATGCAGTTTATCATTCTGTTCATACCTATGACGCTAGTAAGGTAGTTCCAGTAGTTGCAAAGCCATATTCTCCAGGAAACGTAGAGCCAGCAGAAAACTTATCTCATATAGAGGTAACTAGATCATATATAGGATCTTGTACAGGAGGAAAAACTACAGATTTTATAGCAGCAGCTAAGATACTTAAAGGGGAAAAAGTAAAGATAGAAACTTTTATTGTTCCTGCTACAAAAAACGTAGAAAGAAATTTTGAAACGATCACTATAGGAGGAGAAACACTGAGAGAGATATTTGAAAATGCCGGATGTAAGATAGGACCTCCATCGTGTGCAGCATGTCTAGGTGGCCCAAAGGATACATTTGGTAGAACTCATGCAGATGAAGTAGTAATATCTACAACTAATAGAAATTTTCATGGAAGGATGGGATCTATGGATTCAAAAGTATACCTAGCGTCTCCTTTTACAGCAGCGGCATCAGCATTGACAGGAAAGATAACAGATCCAAGAAAATATATATCTAAAATAGAGGTGGAAATAGATGGATAAAATAAGGGGAAAAGCATATGTAGTAGGAGATAATATAGATACTGATCAGATAATTCCAGCTATTCATTTGGTGTATAGAACCGATATAGAGGAAGAATCTAAAAATTATGGTAAATATGCCATGTCTGGAATGGATCCAAAAACTATAGAGGTACCTTTTATAGAGGGAGATAGATATGAATCTGACTATACAGTAATGATTTCAGGAAAAAACTTTGGATGTGGATCATCTAGGGAGCATGCCCCTCTATCACTTGATAAAGCGGGGATAAAAGCTGTGGTAGCAGAGAGTTATGCAAGGATATTTTATAGAAATTCTGTAGATGGAGGTTTTTTAATTCCATACGAAACTAAAGACAGATTAGTAGATGAGATTAATACTGGAGACGAGATAGAAATATCAGGAAATATATTAAAAAATATAACTACAAATAAAGAATATATTTTGGGAGAGTTGGGAGATATAGAGGGAATAATAACAGCTGGTGGTATATTTAATTATGCAGTTGAAAATGGATTTATAACTAAATAGGTCTACATTAAATTAGGAGGGCAAAGATGGAATATAAAATAGCAGTAATGCCAGGAGATGGTATAGGTAAAGAAATAGCCGAAGGAGCAATAAGTGTAATAGAAAAAATAGGGGGAAAATATAATCATAAATTTAATATAAATTATGCTGATATAGGTGGAATAGCCATAGATAATTATGGGACACCACTACCAAAAGAAACGATAGAGATATGTAAAAATAGTGATGGGATAATTTTAGGTGCTGTAGGAGGACCTAAATGGGATGAACTTAAAGGGGAAGACAGACCAGAAAAAGGACTTTTAAATATCAGAAAAGAATTAGGGCTATATACAAATCTAAGACCAGCTATAGTCTATGAGCCATTAAAAGATGCTTCTCCACTAAAGACAGAGATAATAGGTGAAGGTCTTGATATATGTATAGTTAGGGAACTGACTGGTGGGATTTATTTTGGAGAAAAAGGAGTAAAAGAAGATGGAACAGCCTATGATGTGCTTTCTTATAATGTTAGGGAGATAGAAAGAATAGCGATAAAAGGTTTTGAAATAGCCATGAAGAGGGGTAAAAAAGTTACAAGTGTGGATAAATCCAATGTATTAGAAAGTTCTAGATTATGGAGAAAAACTGTGATAGAAATTTCAAAAAACTATCCAGAGGTAGAATTAAATCATATGTATGTAGATAATGCAGCTATGCAGTTACTTGTAAATCCAACTCAATTTGATGTTATTTTAACGATGAATATGTTTGGAGATATATTATCTGATGAAGCCAGTATGATAACAGGATCTATTGGGATGTTACCATCAGCTAGTATAGGAGAAAAATATGGATTATATGAGCCTATTCATGGGTCTGCACCAGATATAGCAGGACAAGATATAGCCAACCCAATAGCCACTATTCTATCGGTAGCTATGATGTTTAAGCACTCTATGGGATTAATAGATGAAGGCACAGCTATAGAAAAAGCTGTAGAAAAAGTTTTGAATGACGGTGTAAGAACTAGGGATATATATACAGACGGAACTAAATTAGTTGGGACCAAAGAGATGGTAAGGGCCATAATAAAAAACATTTAATAGATAATATATTTAGGAGGGAATTATGATAGATACTAAAAAAATATGGATGAACGGTGAGATGATAGATCATGATAATGCTAAGGTTCATGTTTTATCACACGCAATGCATTATGGATCGAGTTTTTTCGAAGGTATAAGAGCTTATAAAACAGACAATGGAACAGCTATATTTAGATTAGATGAGCATATTGATAGACTATATAATTCTTGCAAAATATACAGAACGGAAATTCCATATTCTAAAGAAGAGATGAAAAAAGCTATATTTGATACTATCAAAATAAACGGTATTAAAAGTGCTTATATCAGGCCATTGGTATACAGAGGATATGAATCTTTAGGTGTAAACCCATCTAATTGTCCCGTTGAGACTATGATAGCTACTTGGGAATGGGGAGCATATCTAGGAGAAGAAGCTCTTACTAAAGGAGTTAACGTTTGTGTATCTTCTTGGAGAAGATTAGCACCAAATACAATGCCTACAGCTGTTAAAGCTGGTGGAAATTACTTAAGTTCTCAGCTTATAAAGATGGAAGCATTAGAAAATGGGTATGATGAAGGAATAGCATTAGATTATTCTGGCAATGTCAGTGAAGGAAGTGGGGAAAACTTATTTATAGTTTCCAATGGGAAAATCTATTCTCCTCAATCAGGGTCATCTGCACTTATTGGTATTACACGGGATTCAGTAATAACAATAGCTCGTGATCTAGGATACGAAGTTGTAGAAGAAACAATTTCTAGAGAATCACTATATACAGCAGATGAGTTATTTTTTTCTGGTACTGCTGCTGAAATAACACCAATAGCTAGTGTTGATAAAATTAAAATTGGAAAAGGTCAAAGAGGACCTATTACAGGAAAAATTCAAGAAGTATTTTTTGAGATGACTAAGGGGAAAAAGGCTAAATATAATTCATGGTTAACTTTGGTTAAATAGGTTTGGATAAAAAAATGAGGATGATCTAAAAAATCGGCCTCATTTTTTTAGTTTAGAAAATTATAGAAGTTTAGTTTGCATCTGTCTGGATACAACGTCACGTTGTTTATTTTTTTAAAATATAGGCTTTCAAAAGAATTATTTCGTCTTTTATATTTCTATGAGTAACAGATTTAACATCAAAATTAAACATTTTAAAAACATATTGAATAAAACTACCAGTAAATACTGCTGTAATAATAGTACCTACTCCTGCATATCCTCCTAAAAAATATCCTATAACTAAAACAGTTATTTCAATGATGTTTCTTATAAACATAATTGAAAAACCAGTTTTTTTCGTGAGAGCAACCATCAATGCATCTCGAGGACCACATCCAAGGCCAGTTGAGATGTATAGATAACCACCTATAGCTAATATAAACAATCCTATAAACATCATAGGAACACCACTAAGAGGGCTATGACTAAGGGGAATCAAATTGGAAAAAAGGATCAGATCCATAAAACTTCCAAGGAATATAATATTAAATATTGTACCACTTCCTATTTGTTCTCCTAAAAAAATATCCAAAGTTATAACTAAGATTCCAATAAGGATACTGGCTTGACCAATTGTGATATTTCCAACTTTTGAGATACCTTGGTGAAGAACATCCCATGGCGAAAATCCTAAATTGGATCTTATAATAATAACAATTCCTAAAGAACAGACAAAAAAACCAAAAAACAATTTTATATATTTTAAAATTTCATTTTTCATAAAATCCCTCCTATGTATATTTTTAATATTGTTGTAGTATAACTTGTTTTTTATTTATTCACAAGGTGATTCTATATTAGAAATTCAATTCGGAATAAAAAAACTCGTTATTGTTTCGAAAGAAGAATTTTTTATAGTATAATCTATCATAAAATGAGAGAGGTGGAAGATATGAAAAAAGTAAAAATGATATTGATGAGTTTAGGACTGTGCTTAGGAATATTAGGGTGTACAAATGCTATAGATGGTATGTCAAATGTAAATACGTCTAGGGTAAGGGCAGAAAAAATAGTAGAGAGAATGAGTGATCGAGAAAAGTTAGGGCAACTTATGATGATTGATTTTAGAAATTGGAATAAAAAACCATTTACTGTAATGAATTCAGATGTAAAAAAAATTATTATAGATTATGATTTAGGAGGGATTATACTTTTCAGAGAAAATCTAGTAAATACAGAACAAACGGTAAAATTGATAGATGATATGCAAAATATATCTAAAAAAATGCCTTTATTTATAGGAACAGACCAAGAGGGAGGATATGTTACTAGATTACAGCAGGGAACGGAAATGCCTGGTAATATGGCCTTGGGAGCGAGTAGGAATCTGAAATTAGCCCATGATGTAGGGAAAACTATTGGGTCAGAATTAGATGCACTAGGGATAAATTTTAACTTTGCACCAGTTGTAGATGTAAATTCTAATCAAAATAATCCTGTAATTGGAGTGAGATCCTTTGGAGGTGATCCCAAATTAGTAGGAGAGATGGCATCTGCTTATATAGACGGACTTCAAGGAGAAGGGGTGATATCTACAATAAAACATTTTCCAGGACATGGGAATACAGAGACTGATACCCATATTGGACTGGCTACAGTAAATTATAATAAAAAACAGTGGGAAAATATAGATAAACTACCATTTCAGATGTCTATTGATAATGGGGTAGAGGCGATAATGACAGCTCATGTTATTGTTCCTGCTTTAGATAATAATAAAATAATGTCAAAAAAAGATGGGACTTTGATAGGAACACCAGCTACTCTTTCTAAACCAATAATGACTGGAATATTAAGGGATGAAATGAATTTTAAAGGAATAATAATAACAGATGCTCTAAATATGCATGCTATATCTGAAAATTTTGGAGAAGCGGAAAGTGTAGAAAGAGCAATATTAGCAGGTGGCGATATTATGCTTATGCCTGTAATTGTATGGAATCAAGTGGATATTAAAAAATTAGAAGTCTTATACACTACTATATTAGAAGAGATGAAAACTAATAGAGAATTAAAAAATAGGGTAGAAGAATCTGCAAAAAGAGTTGTAGAGTTGAAATTGAAAAAAGGGTTAAATAAAAAAGAAAACGTTGAAAAAAGAATAAAAAATGCAGAAAAAATAGTAGGAAGTAAAGAAAATAAAAGTGTAGAAAAAATAGTAGCTGAAAGAGGGATTACTCTTATAAAAAATGAAAATATTTTACCTATGGATCTTACAAAAGGTAAAAATATCTTGTTGATTGCTGAAACTAAAACACGTGGGAATATGATGGAGAATGAAATTATAAAAATAGAAAAAGACGTAAAGATAGAAAAGTTTTCAGTAGATTATAAAGATGGATTAACAGAAGATATAAAAAATGGAATAAAAAATTCTAATTATGTAATTTTAGCGACCTATAACTTGAAAAATGATACTAAAATTAATGAAATAATTAAATTTTCTAATGAAAATAATAAAAAAATGGTGGGTATATCTACAAGAAACCCCTATGATATTGTCTATACTCCTACAATAAAAGCAAATATAGCTATTTATGGAATAACAGGATTTGATCAAACTAATTATGGAATAAATTCTCTAGAAGCTAATATTAAAGCAGGAATTAGAAGTGTATTTACAAGAGATGGAGTCTTATTAGTGGTTCCAAAAGGAAAATTGCCTGTAAATATAAAGGATGAAAAGGGGGAAATAATCTATAAAATAGGTCATGGATTAAGTTATTAGATAAAATTTTTTCTCATCCTTGACTTTCGGAATAAAATATTCTAATATAAAAGTATATTTAGTTTAATGGGGGAAATTATGAAATTGAATTTAAAACAGATGGTAACTGAGAGTAGGAATAAGAATACTACAAATATCGATATGTTAAACACAATAGATATGGTGAAAGTAATAAATAATGAGGATAAAAAAGTGGCTTTGGCTGTGGAAAAAGAATTGAAAAATATTGCAAAAGCTATAGATAAGATAAGTTACGCATTTTTAAATGGAGGGAGATTAATATATATAGGTGCTGGAACATCTGGACGATTAGGAATATTAGATGCCAGTGAATGTCCTCCTACATTTGGAACACCGGCAGAATTAGTGATGGGATTCATTGCAGGAGGAAAAGAAGCCATTTTGAAAGCAGTTGAAAATGCAGAGGATAATAAAGAACTATGTATAGATGATTTAAAAGAGATTGATTTTAATTCTAAAGATGTATTGGTAGGAATAGCAGCTAGTGGAAGAACTCCATATGTAATGGGAGGGATTGAGTATGCCAAGAGATTAGGAGGTATAACAGTAGGTGTGAGCTGTAATCCCGATAGTATATTGGCAAAATCTGTAAAGATACCAATATCTCCAGTAGTAGGAGGAGAGGTAGTAACAGGCTCGTCTAGATTAAAGGCTGGGACAGCACAAAAATTAGTACTTAATATGCTGACTACTGGATCTATGATAAAGATCGGAAAGGTATATGGAAATCTCATGGTAGATGTAGAAGCTACCAATGAAAAACTTGTGGAAAGACAAAAGGAAATAGTCATGGAAGCGACTGATTGCAATAGAGAGGAAGCCACTTCTGCCTTGAAAGATACAGAGGGGCATTGTAAGACTGCCATCCTCATGATCTTGGGAGATTTAGAAGCAAAAGAAGCGAAGATATTACTATTAGAGAAAAAAGGTTTTATTAGAGATGCGTTAAAAATGATTAAATAAATCTTTAAATAGATGCTTTTAATGTGTGCATCACAGGAAAATTAAAATTATTTATTATCAATTAGGCTAAAAGTTGTTGGGGGGAAGAGATGGATTATAATGAAATTGTAAAAAAAATAATGAAACTTGTAGGAGGGAAGAAAAATATCTCTGGGTATACTAGTTGTATGACACGTTTGAGAATATCGGTAGAGGATTTGGATAAAGTCGATACGGAAGAATTAAAAAAAATTAAGAGTGTGCTGGGATTAAACGAAAATGGGGATGAATTACAGCTAATATTTGGTCCTGGGAAGGTTAAAAAGGCATATACAGCAATGGATGAACTTTATAAATCAATAGATGAAAATAAAAATAATGAAGAGGAATGTTTTGAAGATACAATAAAAAAACAAAAGAATACTGTAAAAGCCAAGAGAACAAGTAAATTTCAAGGATTTATGGCTAATTTTTCTAATATATTTGTTCCGTTAATTCCAGGATTTATCGCAGCTGGGATGTTAGCAGGACTGGCAGGATTGTGTAAA
>NZ_JBATVM010000215.1:0-8495 GCF_049671765.1 Psychrilyobacter sp. | reverse complement strand
TCTTTAAAAATTTCATTGTATCGTGCTTTCTGTTGTTATTTAACTCTATCTCCATTTTTTCTATAAATTCTAAAAAATTTATATTCTTTATATTTTTTATTTCCCTAAAAAAATATCCTACCTCTTTTTCAGTAGAATATGAAAGATGTAAATATTTTTCTGCAAATTTTATTATGTCTTTATCTTCTATAAATTTATATTCCATTCTTTACTCCAATCGCTTCTAGCGAAATTAAAACATTTTTTCTTACACAAATTTTAGAGTTTACTCTTCATATATTTTATTTTTTTCTATCTATCATATCTGTGTCAAAATTTTAGTTTTTAGTTATAAGTTTTTAACTCATCATTAATTTTCAATAGTAAATAGATAAACTATACCGTCTTCCCCTGTATCTCCATAATACCCTTTTCGGATATTGATCTTTTCAAACCCTAAACCTTCATATAATTTAATAGCAGGGTCATTGGATACTCTGACTTCTAATATCAAATTTTTATCCAAATCTTTCAAGACCGAAGAAAGAAGTTTTTTTCCCAGTCCCTTTTTTCTATAATTAGGAGAGATTGCTATCTTTATTACTTCATATACATCTATACTATCAAGTAATATTATATAACCTGCTAACCTATTTTTATTGAATATTCCAAGAAATTTATAAACTGGCTTCCCATACATATCAGCCAAAGTTGATATTCTATAACTATTTATAAAAGAAATTTCCTCTATATCAAAAAGATCCATCAATTCATTTTCTTCTATTTCTCTTATATCTATCATTTTTCTATCATGCTCCTATTAATTTTCTACTATGCTTAGGTAAAACTCTTTTTAAATTCTATTTTAATATTCCAATTCTATTTAACGGCCAGAACCTTACAAAAGCTTTTCCTTCGATCCTATGCTGAGCTACAAATCCCCAAAATCTAGAATCAGAACTTCCATCAGTATTATCTCCTAAAGCTAAGAAATAATCCTCCGGTATAACAGCTTCTACAGTTTTTCCAACAAATAATTTTTTTAATACCTCTTCATTATGGATGTAATCTAATATCATTCCTGTTCTTTTTCCATTTATATAAAATTCTACATCTGGTAATACTTGAGATAGTGCTCCCGGAGCATCTAATAAAGATTTTTGAATTTTAGCTACATCTATATGTCTTTCTTTAAATTCATCACTATAATTCCCCATAGGAACTATCATCAATTTATCTCCTTTTTTAGGAACTATCCATTGATTATAACCTAAGTTTCCTAAATTAGAATATCTTCTCTCCGACACCTTTTTACCATCTATTATTAACCGTTGTCCTTCTACCTCTACAGTTTCGCCAGGTAATCCCATAAGTCTTTTTGTATAAAGCACCTTATTTTGAACTGGTTCTTTGAATACTATAATATCTTCTCTTGAAGGCTCAGTAAATTTATAAAGCACCATATTTCCAAATAACCTATCTCTTGGAACAATAGTTGGAATCATAGACCCCGTTGGTACCATAAAATTTCCTAAATAAAATTTTTGAATTATAAGCACTAAGATTAATGCTGACCCAATTGCTTCAGTAAAATTAACAGTTTTTTTTACCCCTGTCTTTGCAACTTTAGATCTTATCTTTAATATACTTATTATAAAATCTGAAAATCTATCTCTGTAAATTCTTATCCATGCTACCACTTTTTTCTCTTTTAACCATAAGAAAATAAAAAAAGTTGTAAGTATCGCATAAAATATCCCGTTTATTATCAATTTATTAGTTTCCATATTAGCTCCTAATCCTCCTTTAAATTCCCTATAATATCTACATATTTTACCATATTTATCATTTTTTTTCTATGAATAAAAACCTTTAAAACCAACGATTACCATCTATTATTTTTCAACTAATTACAAACTATATTTTTGATTGAGCGCTTTTAAGATTGCAAAGGTCTCTAAATCCATTTCTCCCGTTACCCTGATCGGCCTAAAATGAGATTGAAAAGCTCCTATAACCTTTATAGTTTCTCCATCATTTTTACCACTTATTTTTATCCCATATCCATATCTTCTAAGCTCCATCTGAATATCTGCTTCACTATATTTTTCATATAGTCCTTCATCATAAAATTTATGAAAATCTTCATCCTCATACCAAGCTCCCACACCATATTCCTTATACAATTGCTCCCACGGAAACATAGGCCCTGGATCTTGTTTTCTTGTCGGTGCTACATCTGAATGTCCCAATATATTTTTAGGAGATATCTTATATTCTTTTACCAAATCTTGTAAAAGTCTTCCTATTTTTTTTATTTGATAGTCCTTATAGGGATAAAACTTCCTATTTGCTATATTTTTAACTTCATTTTCCATATCTAAGTCTACAATCATTTTCTTATATCCTTTATTAACTATCTCTATTCCTATAGAACTATCATTTAAATTAGTTCTACCTGCAAACTCACTTATACCTGCATGCCATGCTCTTTTTTCAAGAGATACTAATTGATATATAGGGTCCTGTCTTTTATCTGTTACCAAATAATGAGAACTTACTTTTTCTTGGGTTAAAGCTCTAATTGATCTTTCTCTATCTATTGCTGTATAATGAAGAATTATAAACCTCACCCTCTCACTGTATCCTGTTGCCTTATAGGTTTTACTATCTATTCTATAACAAGATGTAAAAATCATTGCTCCTACTATCAGTAATATTATTTTCCCCATAGTCCACCCCACTTATTTATTTAATGATTTATATTAGTATTATAACATGGTTAAAAGGAAATATCAGTTTCAAAAAAAAAAGAAGGTCTCCTATTTAGGATACAGAAACCTTCTTTTTCTTGCGCATATTATTAAACTCTTTTTCTATAGATCTTAACAAAGGTTACTGTTTAATTAATCCTTCTTTTTTTAAATACTTTATAGCCACTTCTCTAGGAGAAATATCTCCATCACTAACCATCAAATTTAATTCTTGCATCTCAGAATCACTTATTCTAGTACTTAAACTATCAATAATATTATAACATTCTGGAAACTTTTCTTTAAATCCTTTTCCTAATAGAGGAGCTACATTATATTCTGGGAAATATTGTTTGTCATCTTCAATTATTTCAAATCCATATTTTCTTATTCTTCCATCTGTTCCAAACCCTACAGAAATATCGACTCTATCATTCTTTAATGCAGTTAGTAACAACCCTGAGTCCATACCTTTTACTTCGTTGAATTTGAAACCATATTCTTTTCTCAATCCTACTAAACCATCAGGTCTATCTATAAAATCCATATCTATTCCTAAAGTAAACTTATCTTGAAAGTTGTTTAAATCTGATATTTTTTTTATATTATTTTTTTTCATAAACTCTGGTTTAGCTAAGAATACATAAGTATTATTAAATCCAAGAGGAGTTGATATTTCCATACCATATTTTTCTTTTAAAGTATTCTTTACAATGTTGTAGGTTTCCTTAGGACTATATTTTTCTGTTTGGTTTAGAATAGAAGTATAAGCCGTTCCTGTATATTCAGGATACATATCTATTTCATTATTTGCAAGAGCATTAAATACTACCTGAGTACCTCCAAATTCTAATACTCTAGTCTTTAGATCTGTACGATTTTCTATTAATAGAGAATACATTTGGCCTAATATTCTTTGCTCGGTAAAACTTTTATGCCCTATAATTACTGTATGTTCCTTAGCCTTCCATTTGTTGTAATGACTCACAGAGGATGCAAGTAAAGGCATAAAGAACATAGCTAATCCTAAAGCTATAATTGGAGTTTTGAATTTATGAACCCAATCTGTATGAATTGAGTTTTGAATTGGTTTAAGAGCTCTTTCAATAAGCCCAAATATATTATTTATAAAAACAGCTAGTAGGGCTGCTGGTATAGCTCCCATCATAACAAGAGTATTGTTCCCAGTGGATATCCCTCTAAATATAAAGCTTCCTAGTCCTCCAGCTCCTATAAGGGCTGCTATTGTAGCAGTTCCTGCACAAGTTACCGATGATATTTTTACTCCACCCATGATTATAGGAATAGAAAGTGGAAGTTCCACTTTCAATAATATCTCTTTTCTACTCATTCCCATTCCTCTAGCTACTTTTAAAAGGGTTTTATCTATCCCGGTTATGCCTATATAGGTATTTGTAATTATTGGAAGTAAGGCGTAAAGAAATAGCACTACTATAGACGGAACTAATCCTATGCCTAAAAATGGTATAACTAAACCAAATAATGCTAAACTAGGTAATGTTTGAAATACTCCTGCAACCCCTAATACAGCTTTGGCCAGCTTTTCTCTTTTTGAAATGAATATTCCTAAAGGAATCCCTATTAAAATAGCCACTCCTACAGATAAAAACGTTATTTCCAAATGTTGCCATAGAGCTATCAATATTTCAGAATAATTTTTAATAAACATTATCTTCTCCTCCTTCTGGTTTTATTTTGTAGATTACATTTAGTAAACTAGTCGGAGTAACCATCCCTACTAATATGTTTCCTTTTTCTATCACAGGAACTACCTTGTTTTGAGATTCTTCAACCTTAGTCAAAGCATCTAAAAGATTATCTTTTTTTGCTAAACTTAATAGCTGTTCTACCATTATATCTTTCATAACTATCGTTGGAGAGGGATCTTGTTTAAATAAAAGTTCTTTCGATACTTTCCCAACTAATTGACCTTTGTCTACAACAAAAACAAAATCTTTATCAAAATCTTTCATTTTCTCAAAAGCCTTAGATAAATTCATTCTTGGACTTACTGTTGGAACTCTTTTTCTCATGATATCTTCCACAAGAAATAATTCAGGAGTCTTCCAAAGTCGATCCTTACCTATAAAATATTCAACAAATGAATTAGCAGGGTTTTTTAATATCTCTTCTGGTGAATCAAATTGTAATAAATTTCCATCCTTCATTATAGCTATCTTATCGGCTATTTTTATAGCTTCATCCATATCATGAGTTACAAAAATTATAGTTTTACCCAATTCTTTTTGTAAATCTATTAATTCATCTTGTAGGCTCCCTCTGGTTATTGGATCTAGAGCTGAAAAAGGTTCGTCCATAAGTAATATTTCTGGATCTGTAGAAAGTCCTCTTGCTATTCCTACTCTTTGTTGTTGACCACCAGATAATTCGGCAGGATATTTGTCATAGTCGCTTTCCTCTAAGTGAACTAAGTTCAATAACTCAAGAGCTTTTTCTTTTCTAATTTCTTTTTTTACTTTTTGTAGTTCTAAAATAGCTTCTATATTTGTACCTACTGTCATATGAGGAAATAACCCTACTTTCTGGACCACATATCCTATACTTCTTCTTAGTTTTACCGGATCTATCTTAGAAATATCCTGTCCTGCTACCATAATCGTTCCACTACTTGGTTTAATAAGTCTATTTATAAGTTCCATCATTGTGGTTTTTCCACACCCACTCTCACCAATTATGCAGTAGATTCCACCTCTATCAAACTTTAAATTTATATTTTTAAGCACTTTCTGGTTCTGATAATTTTTGTATATTCCTTTTAATTCAATCATAAATCCTCCTTCGTACAATAAAATAGAACATCATAAGCACTATTTAGGTTTTGCTTTTATAAGCTTGTATTATTTAAAACCTTTACATAACTAATAAAAAAACACCCCAACTCAAATATCCTTAAGGATAATAGAGTTAGAGTGTTTAAGTTTCGTCGTTATGACTGACTTTATACTACAAAATAGTAGTATAATCATTGCCTAATTTATAAGACATTAAATAAACCCCAGTTCTAAATTAATAATTTTTCAAGAGACATTTACTCGTTATAAATAATTCAATTCCATACTACTATTTCGTTTAAAAATAATACTACAAACCTCTATATTCTAAGTACTTGTCTACTTTACTTCACCAATATTAAAAACTTACATCTTCATTTTACTTCAATTTCAAAACATTGTCTATTATTATTCTGATTTAGTATTCATTTTTAGCACTTTTTAGCTTTTATCAATATTAAAAGAAAGTTTTATAATACAAAAACTTAACATTCTAAGACGTCTAAAAAAATATCTCTATCGTTTAAATCTAAATATTTGTTATTCTATTCAATATAGTGTAAACTTTTAGTAATTCTAAAAAACATATAAAAATGGAGGTATTATGAAATTATTTATGATAATTATGACTCTTTCTTTTCTTATTTCTTGCACTAAGAAAGAAGTTGAAAAAGAGAAAAAAACATTTAAACTCATTGAAACAAGAGATATCAAGAATTTAGGAGCTACAAGTTATACTTACGAACATATAAAAACAGGTGCTCACGTTATTTATTTAGATGACAAATCTCCTGAAAAAGTTTTTGGTATCGCATTTAAAACTCCTGTAGTAGACGATAGTGGAGTTAATCATGTATTTGAACACGCTGTTTTACAAGGTTCAAAAAAATATCCAGATAAAAATTTATTTTATGAACTAGATACCAAAAATATCCCATCATTTTTAAATGCCATGACTGGTCAGGACTATACAGTCTATCCATTCTCAGCAGTAGAACCAAAATCATTTGATAACCTGATGGATATCTATTTAGATGCAGTTTTTAATCCCTTGGTATTAGAAGATGAAAACACCTTAAAAAGAGAGGGATGGAGATACGATAGAAACCCTAATAATGATGAATTAATCATAAATGGGATCGTCTATAATGAGATGAAAGGAGCTTTTTCTAATCCATATAGAAATCTATCCTTTAGAATGAACAGACTGATGTATCCAGATGAAATGGCAAACTACAGATTTTCTTCTGGTGGGTTACCTAGTAGCATCCCTAATTTAGATCTAGATCACTTGAGAAAAACTCACGAAAAATATTATACTCCTTCTAATTCTGTTGTAGTCTTAGCAGGAAAACAAGATATAAATAAAAGTCTAGCTAAATTAAACGAATACTATAGCCAATATAATAAAACAGAAGTTGCTAAAATCGAGAGTCAGAATACACAGTTAAAAGATGAATTTCATAACGAGAGTTATCCAGCTCCTAAGGGATCTCCAAATATCTATATTTACGGAACTCTTATGAAACCAAAGACATCTCTTCCAGAACTTATGTTTATAACATCTCTTTTGGCCGACTATGAGATTTCTCCATTAAAAAAATTATTTGTGGATGAGAAATTCAGCGGTAGTTTCGGACTATATAATGATAGAACTATCCAACCAAGAGGATATTACCTTATTCAAGGTGCAAAAAAAGAAGAAGTAGATAAATTTAGAAAATTGATGGATGCTAAGATGAAAGAAATTGTTAAAACTGGAGTAGATCCAGAGATAGTTGAACTAGCTCTGAGAGACTATAAAAAACAACTAGCTAAATCTCAATATTCCAAAGAAAGAGCATCTGATCTCACAACTAGTATTGCTACAAGTTATTTTTACTATGACAAACCATATCTATTTATCTCTGAAGATAAGATAAAAATATTAGAAGAATTAGCTAATAACCCTGAAAAAATTAAGCAACTAATAAAAGAATACTTTGTAACTAATACCAATAAATTAGAAATTTTCTTCACTCCAGACGAAAATCTGTTAGCTAAAAATGAAATACTGGAAAAAGAAAAATTAAATGAATTTGAAAAAAATCTAAATAGTAAAGAATTGGATGATTTAAATAGTGACATAAAAAAATTCAATGTATGGTCAAAAGAACCTGTAGATAAGAAAATTATTGATTCCATTCCTAGTGTAAAACTAAGTGACCTTTCTGATTCTGAAATTCCAACTGTAAAAAGAAAGGAAGAGTCTATAGATGGAATAAAATTTGTAGACAACGATATCAATACCTATGACATCAACTTAGTCTCTTTAAAATTTGATGCCAGTGGTTTAGATCAATCTGAAAAATTAGATTCAGAATTATTTTCATATCTGATGACAACTAGTAGTACCAAAGACTTTTCATTTGAGGAAATATCTAATAATTTAACTAAATATTTTTTCAAACTTAGTTTAAATAACAGAACTTCTCTTCTAGAAAATGATAACATCGCTAGGAGATTTGTAATAAACTTTGAATATCTTCAAGATGATAAGGCAGAAATATATAGTACACTAGAAAATTTATTCTTAGAAGGGAATTTCGATAATAAATTAGAAATCAAAAAGAGATTAGAAGGTCTTCGTGATTCAATCTTAACTAGTTCTTCAGATGCAAATGTTATCAACAGAATGTCGGTAATAAAAGCTATGTCTATGATCAATCCAAACTATAACTATTATTTAGATGAAGAAGTTAATTTTGGTGGTAGAGGTTACTATGTTTATCCTCCTATGCTTACGAAGTTAAATAAAATTTTAGAAAATTATGATGAAAATTTTATACAATTACAGGAAGATATGAAAAACATCAGAGAAAAAATATTTAATAAACATAATTTACTTATTTTCTATGCCAACAGAGGAAATTATCAAAATTTTAAAACTGATATTACACCTCTCTTAAGT
>NZ_JBATVM010000214.1:0-2904 GCF_049671765.1 Psychrilyobacter sp. | reverse complement strand
TAAAGATTGCTTATGATAAAGGCGCAGCAGCATTAAGTAAAGCTATAACAGCTCAAAATACCGCTAATTCAGCTCAGACGAGAGCAAACGAAGCATATAGTTTAGCAAGTGGAAAAGAACCTAAATTCACTAAAAAAGATGCGTTTAATAGAAGTTTTTCTCATGTAATTAATTCAACTAGTAAGATCTTAGTAGCTTCTGCATATGCAGTAAAGATTGCTTATGATAAAGCGGTAGAAGCAGTTGGTTTTACAAACACAAATAAAAGCGCGATAAAAAATAACGCAGAACAAATAGAGAATTTTTCTAGAGTCCATACTTATGAAGGAACTAACGGAACTATCACCGTCGCCAGACAAGGTAACGTAATAACTGTCAATATTATTTCAATTTATCCGGATGATTTAATTACAGTAGTCCTAGAGGAAATTTATAGACCTGATAAAACCATTAGATTTGGTGGGTTTAGAGGTTCAACTCAAGAAATTGGAATGTTTTATTTGAATACTGGAGGTGCTTTTACTATATCAAAAGATATTTCGTTTATTGATGGTGCTAATTTTAGTTTTATTGTTAAATAAATTCTAAATTTGTTTTGGTTGATAGATAAAAAAAAAGAGGTGAAAAATGAGATATAACTTATTAAAAAAAGAGGCTACTCCTACATGGGAAGAAGCTAAAGAAAAACTTATAAAATCTATTTTTCTTAATGAAAATAGAGTTGGTGAGGAGTATATAAAAGCATTTCCATATGACTATGACCCAGAGATCCATTTTGTGCATGAAGGAGAATTAACAAAGCCTTATATTATTCAACCTGATTTCACTTTATATTTTTTAAATGAAAGAGAACAAGTAGAAAAAGGATATAAAGTTTTAGGAGATGGAGAGATCATTGAAGGAGATACAATAAAAATTATTCCTTCACCTACTCCTTTTTACGAATGGAAAGTAGATAAATGGGTATACAATAAGGGAATGGAAATAGAAAGTATAGAAGGCAAAATTAGAGGCATAGAAAGAGAGCTAGAAGCAACTCAAGCTAGAAAAATAGCTAGAGCAAATTTAGGTATAAAAACTAAATATACAGATTTAGATATAGAAATATCTAAATTATTGCAATTACATGCAGATGCGTGCCAAGAACTTACTTTGATTTAGATGGGGGGAGATTATGTCACTAGAGACAAGTATAGCTGCTAACTGGATCATAGGCGGATTACTAACAATCAATTTAACCAAACCTTTTTGGGAACGTTTTGTGAGAACTTCTGATAAGGAGAGTGACCGTATAGATAATATAGAAAAAGAAATAGAATCAATAAAATTAAAGCTTTCAGAGAAAGTCAGTAGAGAAGATTTTCAAAAATTAATGATGAAATTATCAGAAATTGAAGGATATCTAAAAGCAAAAAAGGAGGGATAGATGAAAATTTCTAAACAAGGAATAGATCTTTTAAAGCATTTTGAGAGTTACGAAATGAAAGCTTATACTTGCCCTGCTGGAGTATGGACAATTGGGTTTGGCTTTACTAGAATCAATGAGATAAAAGTCAAAAATGGCGATATTATGACCTTAGAAGAGGCAGAAAAAGAACTAATAAAACAATTAAGGATTTATGAGAATGTAGTAAAAAAAGCTATCATGATAAAAAAGATAAACCAGAATCAATATGATGCTTTAGTGTCTCTTTGCTACAACATTGGGGGATCTAGTTTTAGAAAATCTTCCATAGTCAAATTAGTAAATAATAGGAATTTTATAGGAGCTTGTAAAATATTTAACCTATGGTCTAATGTAGCTAAGAAGAGATCTAAGGGATTACTTAGGAGAAGAGTCTCTGAAAGAAATCTATTTTGTGGTTGGTTAAACCCCATAGTAAAAGAAATCCCTAAAAATTATCGCGAAACATATAAAGAATTATAAGGAGAGTGAAAAATGAAAGATTTAATTACAAACCCATTAGTATTACAGATAGTATTTGGAATCATATTATTAGTTTTACCATCACCACTACTAAAGAAGACAGGAGACAAGGTAGGAGATGCAATTGAAGGTGTAGGAGGAGAAAAAGCAAGAGATGTAACATATAAAGTGTTGATGGACTTTGCAGAAGGGCTTAAAAACTCTAAACATGATGGCAATATCAATCTAACCTCTAATGATCAGATAGATAATGAGTTAGATAAATACAAAATGTCGCTGGGTTTGGAAGATTCCAAATTAGAGGAAAAGGATTAGAATTTAAAATAGATCCATGGAATTATAAGACTAAGTTGTTTCAGTTTAAAATTTTTAGGAGGGCTAATTCTATAATGGAATTGTTTTGGAGATATAAAGAATAGTCAAAATTATAGATAAAATAAAAAATTTTAATAATTTATACAAGCATTTCAAATATACATTTTAAAATATAAGACTTAAAGTTTCGTTTTTTAACTAAAATATAGTAATATTTTAACGTAAAATTAATTAAAATGGAGGTAGATTATGTTAGTTAAAAATTTAAATGGAACAGGGAGTAATTTTCCATCTCCCACTTGTAAATGTAATAGTTGGATTGATCATTGGATAAAAAATAAACACCCAGATAAAAAATATTCAAAATATATCTGTAGAGGATGTGATGTAAAAAAAATTCCTTCTGAATTAGTAGGAGGTCACGTTCAAAAAGTAAATGATACTGATAAAAAATATTATATAGTACCTTTATGCTCTAGTTGTAAGAATACTAAAGATAAAGAATTTAAGGTTAATTCTTCTGATCTAATTTCCGCTAAAGCAGAAAATTGTAAAGCTAAATAATATTGAGAAAAAAAATGATCAATTAATGATTTCTACTAAAAAAGTCTACCTAAATTGGTAGACTTTTCTTATTGTATATAATTTAGGAGCATTTTAGG
>NZ_JBATVM010000213.1:0-3852 GCF_049671765.1 Psychrilyobacter sp. | reverse complement strand
GCGGGAAAAATATAGTTATTTTTTCAGTAGCTGTAGATCCTATTCATCAAAAAAAAGGAATAGCTAAAATGATGATGAAAGAATTTGTTAAGGTATCGAAGAAGATGAAAAAAGAGAAAATTCTTCTATTATGTAAGGAAAACCTTATGGGAATGTATGAAAGAATGGGATATAAAAGAATAGGAGTATCAGCTTCTACCCATGGAGGAGCTATATGGTATGAAATGGAGCAATCTTTGTAGGAAATTTACAATAAATTAAAATAAAGAGAAAAAAATATCCATCTAAAAAGGACACTAAATTGAGTGTCCTTTTTAGATGGGATTTTATTAAGGTTATTTTTTCACTATTGGTGAGGAATTAAGGTCAAAAGGATTGGTTCTACAAGCAAGAGAAAATAAATAAGGATAACTTTCTCTTAAATGGTCTATATAGCTAATCCATTGATTCCTTAGTTCCCCATAAACCCTATTCATGTCTCCTGTTAAATGCTTATAATCTTCTTCAGGAAGATCTATGAGAGTTTTT
Source organism: Psychrilyobacter sp. (assembly GCF_049671765.1). Classification (NCBI taxonomy): domain Bacteria; kingdom Fusobacteriati; phylum Fusobacteriota; class Fusobacteriia; order Fusobacteriales; family Fusobacteriaceae; genus Psychrilyobacter; species Psychrilyobacter sp. The sequence goes on along the minus strand of NZ_JBATVM010000213.1, from coordinate 3,324 downwards.
CTATACTTTAACTCTTCAGTAAGATGGAAGACAGCCCATAAAAGATCTGTAAAACTTTCATGTTCTAGTAAATTATTATTTTCAAGGAGCCTTAATAAAAAATCTTTTTTATTTTCCAAAAGTAATTTTAATTTTTCCCAATCAATCTCTTGAAAGTTGAATTTACTTTTGTGTTCCTTTAAAACTAGGCATATATTTTGAAATTCTTTCTTTGAAGGATGGGGTGTTATTTTAAATTTAGATTGTGATTTTATTAGTTCTATATCCATATTTGCAATAATACTCAAAAGTTTCGTACCTATTTCGCTGTAGAAGGTTCCTATAACCATATTTAGTTTTTCCATACGTTCTTTTTTTTCCCTATTTTCAAGAACCTTATGAATAACCAATGTAACCAATAAAACTTCAATAAATAAAAAAGCAATGTCTTCTATTAAAAATACCAAAATATGATGTATATCTCTAAATAAAAAATATTCCAAAAGATAAAAAGAAGCTGACATAATTACCAATAATAACCCCATATAAATTTTCCAATTTATTTTTTTCATTTTCGCCACCTTTGTACAATAATTTTGTTCATAAAGCTAAATTTTAAAAAAACTTTACCTAAGATTAATTTTATCTTTTAAGTCTTAAAAAGTCAATTTTTTAAGGCTTTTATGTCGTTTATGTTTTATTTTAAAGTGCTTCTTTAGCTCTATATTAGCTTTTTTTAAAAGTAGAACAATCTCTTCTTTGACGTTTCATCTATAAATATATATCTAATAGTTAGAATTTCTTAGAAAGTAAATTTTATTTTCATAAAACTATTTTTATATTTGACTTTTTTTAATTTATAGGGAATACTCTAAGTAAGAAGACCTGTTGATCTTCATAGGATTTATCTCTTAAAAGCCTTGACTCGAGAAGTTAAGGCTTTTATAATGTTTTTTCATATTATTTAAAATTTATAAGTTGACTTTAGTTATATATGGTGACAAACTAAGGATGCTTGTTTGTTCCTACAACGACAACATTTTTATTTGAAAGCTCTAGTTAACAATTTTAGAGCTTTTTTATTTTTCTGTATAAAAAAAGACAGTTTTTACTGTCTTTAATTTTTTTTAAAGAGTAGATTGTATTTCTGTGTTCTCTATTTCATTTTTTATTTCTATCTCGGCCTCGATATTATCTTGAACATTCATTTTTGATATTTTCTTTATTCTCTCTTTATTTATCCATTTTTTCCGCTTTATAAATAATAGTAGCTCCCTTTTTATTTCTTCTTTTATAACATCTATTTCACGTATTTGAAATTCTTCTTCAAGATTTTTAGAATATTCATGTAAATTATAAAAGAAAAGTTCTTTTGTTATGTTGATTACTGGATTAGGGACTTCATCAATAAATTTCTTCTCTTTTTTATTCCCTCTATATCCTTCATATTCTTCTAAATTAAGTATTTCATATTGAACATTTTCAATAATTTTTTGACGATCATTCCAATTTAGTCCCATGTTTCCTCCTCGTATAATAAAATAGAGCCATCTATGCACTATTTCTTCAGAAATTAACTTTATAATTTTGTTTTAAATGTTTTTTTTAGATTTTCTAATCCTCAGCATAGAATTCAATAGCTTTGTTTTTCATTTCATCAAGATTTTTAAATTCAGTATATCTTCTAATTATCTCCTCTGTTTGCTTTTCCTTTGTTACTCCTTTTCCAGGATTGATATTGAATTTATCTTCAAATGCCTCCAAAGAATTTAATGAGGAATATTTCTTAAAGAATTCATCTGAAAGAAGATCTTCTGTAGAAATAGATTCTTCATCTAACATTTTCATGACACCTTTAATTGCAATTTTACTAGACATTTAATACCTCCATTTAAAAAATTAAATTTTAACAAAGACCGATCTTACCAAGCTTTATAAATATTTATAGAATTTTCTATAGCCATTATAAAGTATTTATCTTTTTATGATGTTTTCTTTTGCTTTCAATGACTACCCCATGACACTTAAAATCAGTATGTTCAGTTTTTAGAATAATAATGTCTTTATAAGTAGACCTATTTGGGTTATCATTCATTAAATTTATAAATTTTTTATTATTTGAAAATCTTTTAAGATATTCTTGTCCTTCATATGTAACCAAGCATATTTCATTATTAAGATCCAATTTATGACAATTAGGATCTATGACTGCTATATCTCCATCTAATAAGGTCGGATACATAGAATTACCTGAAACTTCAACTGAAAAAGCCCCTTTAGGCATAAATTCATCCTGTAAAAGAATAAATTTTTCTTTTCTGATTTCATTTGCTATATTGATAGCTCCTCTACCTGCAGAAGTCGCTCCATAAACTGGTAATTCTATGACTGTTATTTCTAAAGGATTAATGTTTTTTGGAGGAGCGTTATCTTCATCTAAATATTCAACTATTTTATATAACTCCTTATAATCAATTTTTAGAGCATAAGCTAATTTTTTTAATTGGTAAGGATTAATTCTTTTGTTTGTACCTTTAAAAATTTTATTTAAAATACTTACATTAACACCAGATTTTAATGCAAGTTGGTTAAAGCCTAATTGTCTTTCTTCTTTTAAAGTAATTAGGTGCTTAGCTAATTTATGTCTTAATTTTTCTGGTATTTCTGTCATATTAATATCCATAGCTTCCTCCTTGGTTATTACTAAAGTATACTACATAATTTTACATATAAAGCATTATACTTTGGAAAACACTTTACGCGTAAAATTAATTGTTGTTAATTTACTAATCAAAGTGTTTTACGTGTAAAACAGTTGTATTAATAATTAATAAGAGGAGAAGAAAGATTAAAAAGTAATAATCTTTCTTGAAATAGCTAACAAAATCAATATTTTTTTAGACAAGATATAGATGATAAATTAAATTCTAAAAATTAGAATAAAAAATAATGAAATAATTTTTATGATAATTAGCCACTGCTTTTTTATAGTTTGATTTATTTATGTAATTATTATTTAATAACCGATGTTTCGCGGTAACTAATTAATTTAGACGGACCTATCCCATGAAAAATTATACTGTTTTTAAATCAAATAATCTTGAAAAGGTTTCTTTTAGTTCCAACAAATAACATTTAGTTTTTAATTTGAAATGATTTATATGTGTTTTAATTTTTAAAGTTTTATGTATGAATATATTGAGCAAAATAGATGCCCAATAATTGTTTGAACTGTTCTTACTGTTGCCTTTCCCATTGAACAATTTTGTTTCAATGATTTATGGTAAACTTCAATATTCCACCGTTTTTTGTAGACATTTATTGTGCTATCATAGTTTAGAAATT
>NZ_JBATVM010000212.1:0-12287 GCF_049671765.1 Psychrilyobacter sp. | reverse complement strand
CATAAAGGCTTATTTCGATAGATATGTAACTGGAAACAAAGGGGAAGAAGCACATAATAAATTTGATGATTGGATTGATCTGGTTCAGATATCTAAAATACCAGAAATAAAAAGATTAGAAAAAACTTTTGAAAACTGGTATTCAGAAGTTGTAGCATCATTCTATTATGAAAAAACTAATGCATTAGCAGAAGGAATAAACAATCGAATAAAAGTGATAAAACGACAATCTTATGGGATCAGAGAATTTGAAAATCTAAGGAATTTGCTTATGTTAAGAATTTTTTAATCCCCCCACAATTGACAAAGAGCCTTATGTTATATTATAGACTTTTATTAGGTGGATATTTGTTATCTCTACTAACCTCAATAGAGTAAAAAATTTACCTTTCTAATCCAATATTTCAAAAGCTTTTATTGAATTTATAACTAATTAAAGGTATAATAATTATAATAATAATAAAACTTTTACTGGAGGGTAATATATGGCCACACTCAAAGAAATAGCTGAAAAAGTAGGTGTATCTCCCGCAACTATATCAAGAGTCTTAAATGAAGATAAAAATATAAGCGTTAAGGATCAAACAAGAGCTAAGATCTTTCAGACTGCTAAAGAATTAGGTTACAAAACTATTGCAGAGAGATATTTAAATAAAAAAATACAACGAAAATATAAAATAGGTGTGGTTTTTAGTCATAGTGAGAAAGTCGAATTAGAAGACTCCTACTATCGTTCGATTAAATTTGGGATTGAGAATCAGTGTAAAAAAAGAGGCTTTAATATAGTAAAATTCTACTACCCTGATATAGATACTACAACCACTAACAATTTATCCAAAGTAGATGGAATTCTTGCCGTAGGATGGTTTAGTACAGCGAAGATTAAAAACTTAAATTCAATTTCTGATAATATTATATTTGTAGACTCTTGTCCTGATGAAGAAAAATTTGATTCAGTAGTAGTAGATCTCCGTAAAATTGTAGAGAATGTAATCAACTACTTTATAAAGACGGGATATAATAGAATTGGATTTATTGGTGGACGAGATATAGCCCAGGATGGTACCATTAATATCGATTCTAGAGAGAGTACCTTTAGGGAATATGGCAATTTTAAAGGTGTTATTTCTGAAAAAGATATATACGTTGGAAATTTTACTACCATTGATGGATATAATTTAGCATCTAAGTTAATAAAAGATAAAAATATTCCTGAAGCTTTATTTATCGCAAACGATTCTATGGCATTAGGTGCTCTGAAGGCTTTTAATGAAAATGCTATCAATATTCCAAATGACCTATCTATTATCAGTGTAAATGATATACCAAATGCTAAGTTTACTTTCCCTTCCCTTTCAACGGTCAGAATTCATTCTGAGTTTATGGGAATTGAAGCTGTAGAACTCATGTTCCAAAAATTAGAGATGAATAGAGATATTCCTTTAAAAATACTAGTCCCAACTAAATTAATTTTAAGAGATAGTTCTAAATAAGCAGCGTGACGTTGCATCCAGATAAGCACAATCTAGATTTTGGTGATGCCCTTGGTATCTATAATCTTCTAAACCATAAAAGAACCAGACTCTGAATTTTTCAAAGTCTGGTTCTTTGTTATTTATACTTTATACTTTTTATTTAATTCTACTTCATCTATTTCATCTTTAGAGAATGGTACAAATATCATATTATATTTAAATTCTTTTGCATCTAGTCTATAAGCAGGAAGTTGTTCCTGTCCACAACTATTGCTTCCTAAACCATTTTGAGCATAGTCTAAGTTGAGAGTTATAAAATCCCTTTTTTTCAACTTATTCGAATGAGTAGCATTTTCTAAATCTTCCATTGTATAAAAATGTGCTGAAAAATCTATACTCCTATCTGACTTAACAAAAAATCCATCACCCTTATGAGTTGTAAAAGTTACCCATTTTGTATCTGTTCTGTTCCCATTTTCTTGTGGATATATATAGTTAGTAAATAATTCATCTACACTTTTTCTATATATCCCAAATTGATTGGCAAGTTTAGAATCACAGTATGATTCTCCCTCTCCCCTTCCATACCAAGATACATTTTCATAATTTTTATTAATACTTAATTGTAATCCTAACTTAGGTATCATTGTAGGAAATTCATTTTTAGGTACTCCTTCAAGACCTATCTCTAAAATACCTGTATTATATATTCTATATCTATAACTAATATCGTAGCCATATTCGAATACCGGAGGTGCTACCCTAGCCTCCACAATCAATTCTATATATTCATCTGTAATTTCTATCTCTATATACCTTACAGATTCCTGCATCTGTTTGAAGTAATTTTTTGTCCAAATTTCCTTAATATACATATCATTATCAATAGGGGCTCTCCACATATTGAAAAATGGTGCTTTTTCTATGACTTCTCTACCTTTTAGTTTATAGCTTAGAAGTTTCCCTCTAACTTTACAAAACTTGACTTCAAAATTTTCACCTTTAACTAAAAGATTGTGCTCTTTCTCAAAAATTTCAAATCTGATGTCTTTATTGGTTTTTCCTGAATACTCACCTTCTAATCTAAAAGGCAATAGTAATTGCTCCCTTGCTAATTCATGGCCAGCTATAGCCCAAGAACAAGTTTTTTTAGTCACTACAGAAAAATTAAGATAATAATCTGTATTAACCAAATTTATATCCATATCTATTATTGGAATTCTTACTACCCCCTCCATTCCTGGATAGATTCCATCTATATCTGCTACTCCACTCTCTAAAAGAGTTTTTCCAGCTACTACTTCCCACTTTAATTCTAAGTGATCTAGCGATATAAAATCATACATATTTTTTACTTTTATCTCTCCTAATTCTAAGTTTTTTTCACTTATTTTTACAGGTTCTATAATTTTTTTATATTCAATTAACCCTGGAGAAGGTTTTTGATCAGGAAAAACAAGACCATCTATACAAAAATTGGAATTATTTGGATAATCTCCATAATCGCCTCCATATAGATAGTAGATATCTCCATTTTCATCTGTTGCTTCTATCCCATGATCTATCCACTCCCAGATAAATCCACCTTGAATTGATTTATATTTATAAAATATATCTTGATATTCTTTCAAACCCCCAGGACCATTTCCCATGGCATGAGCATATTCACAGATAACTCTAGGTTTGGAATGTGGATTTTTCCCATATTCTTCCATATTCTCTACTCTAGAATACATTGTAGAAATTATATCTACCACTTCTCCCTCCCTGTCTTCCTCATAATGAATTAGTCTGGTATCATCTAATTCCTTACATCTTGCTACCATAGCTCTCATGTTTTCACCAAATCCTGATTCATTCCCCATAGACCAAAATATAATAGAAGCATGATTTTTTTCCCTATGAAATGCCCTTTCAATCCTTTCAACATACGCATCTTTCCAAGTCGGATCGCAAGTTAATCTCGATAGATCTTTTACCCACATAAATCCATGGGATTCCAAATCTGTTTCGGCCATTACATATAGACCTAATTCATCACATAGATCGTAAAAATATGGATCATTTGGATAGTGAGCAGTCCTAACAGCATTTATATTATGATGTTTCATAAGGAGAAGATCTTTTTTTATTCTCTCTCTAGATACTGTCCTACCAGTTTTAGGATCATGATCGTGTCTATTTACACCTTTTAGCATAAAATATTTACCATTCAAATAAAAATTTCCATCTTTTAATTCAATTTTTCTAAATCCAACTTTCTGTGATACAACCTGTTCCTTATCTCCTACTTTTAGAGTTATAAGTAAGCTATATAGATTAGGAGTTTCCGCTGTCCACTTTGATGGATTTTTTATGTCTATAATATTTTTTAATGATTCTTTTTTATCTAAAGTCATAGTTTTTTGATCTTTTGTTACAACCTTATTTTTTACATCTAATAGTGTGTATTCGATCTCTACCTCTATAGCTTCCATTAAATTATTTAGTTCTAAATTTATTTCTAATTTTGCATCTTTATATTCTAAATCTAAATGAGTTTTAACAAAAATATCATGAATAGAAACTTTATCTCTAGATACGATAAAAATATCTCTAAATATTCCTGATAGCCACCACATATCCTGATCCTCTATATAAGAGGAATCTGACCACTGTAAAACTTTAATTGCTATTTTATTAACACCTTCTCTAATATAGTCTGTAACATCAAATTCAGCAGTCAGTCTACTTCCTTTGCTCATACCTACTTCTTTTCCGTTTATATAAAGGTAAAAAATAGAGTCCACTCCATCAAATCTAATAATATTTTGTTTTTTCACTTCATCTTTATTAAGGTAAAATTCCCTTATATATATCCCTGTTGGATTTTCACTGGGAACATGAGGAGCATTTACAGTAAAAGGATAGCCTTCATCTGTATATTGCATCTGACCATAACCCTTTAATTGCCAACAACTAGGGACATCTATATCGTCTAGTTTGTCACTATCAAATTCCTCTGTATAAAAATTTGAAGGCACAAATTTTGGATTTTCATAATATGAAAATTTCCATATACCATTTAATAATTTAAATCCCTCTGATTTCCCACGCATAAATGTAAGAGCGCTCTCTTTATTTCCATATGTATAAAAATTAGCTCTAGCCTCCATCCTATTTTTATGCAAAAGATTTTGATTTTCCCAATCTAACATATTCTCCCTCCACTAGTAAAAAATTTAGTAAACATTTTATATAATTATATTTTACGTTTACTTTATTGTCAAGGAATATATTTAAAACACCTGTTTAAAAATTTATTTCCGTTTTCAAAAAAAATAATTTTAAACTATAAAGTTATAATTATTAAGTACTTTTAAACTTTAAAGCAATAAATGTTATAATTTAATTGACAATAACCTCAATAAGAACTATAATCGAAATATAGGTAAAAATATACTAATATTTTTACTAAAATAAAAAGGGGGAAAGAAATGAAAAAAATTATATTTATGTTAGTAGCATGCTTAGCTTTAATAAGTTGCGGACAAAAAGAACAAGGTATAACTCTTAGATTTGCAACATGGGATTCTGGAGATGCATTAAAAATTCAACAGGACATTGCAGAAGAATTCATGAAGGATAACCCAGATATTAAAGTACAAGTAGAGGCTTATGGGTCAGGATTTGATCAAAAATTAGTCGCTTCTTTTGGGGCTAAAAATGCTCCTGATGTTATGTATATGTGGGATTTTCCAACTTATTCATCTCAGTTAGAAAATTTAGACAGTTATATTAAAGATAGTACAAACGTCGATTTAGATGATTATTATGGTGGACTCTTAAACTATGTTAAAGTAGATAACAATACATATGGAATTCCTTCTGGATTTACTACCCATGTTGTATTTTATAACAAAGATATGTTTGATTCTGCTGGAGTAAAATATCCTAGTAAAAATTGGACATGGAATGAATTAGTAGAAAAAGCTGCTAAACTCTCAAATCCTGATGACAGAGTGTATGGTATTGGATTATTAAGTAAACCTGACCCTTATGATTTTGAGCAGTTCTTATGGAGTAATGGTACCTCTTATATTAGCCCAGATGGGAAGACTCTTGAAGGTTACTTAAATAGTAATGAATCTATAGAAATTTTTAGAAGTATGAGAAAATTAGTTGATAATAAATCTGGTATCTTAGTTGGTGGAAAACAACAACAAAGTGGAAGTGATATTTTTAAAGCTTCTAAGATTGCCATGTTTGAAAATGGTATTTGGCCATTAAATGGTTATAAGAAAGCTGGCATTAATGTAGGAGTAGCTATCCTTCCATCTTTCAATAAAAAAACTCCTAAATCTGTTATGTCAGTTTCTGCAATCTCAATGTGGAAAGGATCTAAACATAAAAAGGAAGCTTGGAAATTTATAGAATTTTATAATAGTGAAAAAGCTGCAAAGTTAAGAGTCGCTGATCTACCAGTAAGAAAATCTTTAGTTAAATCATTTGGTATAGAAGAAAATAAAGAATTAAAACCATTCTATGAAATGCTAACTTTAGCAGACAGTACTCCATCTTTCTTATTAAATTCAAATTGGAAAGAAATTCAAAGAAATCTATCTCCAGCTATTGAAGAAGCTATGCTAGGATTAAGAGATCCTCAAGTGATAATGGATGAAGTCGTAGAAAAATCTAAAAGATTATTAAAATAATAGGAGTGTTTTATGGATATTATTCTTGATATAAAGAAAAAAAAAAGAAAAAAGCCCAGTGTCTTTAGTAAAATGAAAAAAGATACTCTTATACCTTATTTGTTTATCATGCCTTGGATTTTAGGGTTCTTATTTTTCACTCTAGGACCATTGCTGTTTTCGTTAGTAATTAGTTTTTTCGACTGGCCTATAATAGGAAACCCAACTTTCGTTGGGTTAGCAAACTATAAAGAGATGTTTTTTGAAGACCCACAATTTTGGAAATCTTTAGGGATCACAGCTAAATTTGCAGGAATATTTGTTCCTTTAAATATAAGTGTAGCTTTGATTCTCGCTCTTCTTTTAAACAATAACGTTAAAGGTGCTGGAATTTTTAAGACATTATTTTATATGCCATCTGTAATCTCAGGCGTAGCCCTAGCTATGATTTGGGGATGGGTGTATAGTGATGAATACGGTATATTAAATTATTTTTTATCTACTATAGGGATTCAAGGACCCAATTGGTTAGGAGATCCCAATTGGGCCACTTTTGCCATGGTATTTGCCAGTGTCTGGGGTCAAGGAACTATGATGTTAATCTTTTTAGCTGGTTTAAAAAACATACCAAAAGAACTCTATGAAGCAGCTGATATAGATGGCGCTAATGTCTTTTATAAATTTATGTATATTACCTTACCTATGCTAAGTCCTACAATACTATTTAATGTTATCACAAGTATTATCGGTGCTTTTCAACAATTATCTCTTGCACTGTTACTCACTGGCGGTGGACCTGTTGGCTCTACTTATTTCTATGCAATGTATGTTTATGATAATGCATTTAAATATTTTAAAATGGGATATTCTGCTGCCAATGCTTGGTTTATGTTTTTAATTATTTTATCGTTAACGCTACTTGTTTTTAAATCTTCTTCTATGTGGGTTTTTTATGAAAGTGAAGCAACTATTAAAAAGAAAAAGGGGTAATTATGTTTAAAAAAAACTTAAAAAAAACTTGTGTTTATATAATATTAATATTCTTTTCTCTTTTGTTTTTAGCCCCATTCTTTTGGCTTTTAACAACTTCAGTAAAAGGACCCGAAGAGGTATTCTTATTTCCACCAAAATGGATTCCTACTACTTGGCATTTTGAAAATTTTATGAAGGCTTGGAATTTACAACCATTTAATTTATTTTTAAAAAATTCATTAATCGTTGTTGTATTATCTACTATAGGACAAGTATTTTCTTCTTCATTAGTAGCTTTTGGATTTGCAAGGTTTGAATTTAGAGGAAGAAACTTTTTATTCATGATAGTTTTAGCTACAATGATGATTCCTTGGGACGTTACAATGATCCCTCTATATATGCAATTTAATTTTTTAGGATGGATTAATACTTTAAAACCATTAATTGTCCCTTCATATTTTGGATCAGCTTTCTTTATATTTTTACTAAGACAATTTTTAATGGGTATTCCCAAAGATTTAGATGAAGCCGCCAAAATAGATGGAGCAAACGCATTCCAAATATACTGGAAAATTTATTTACCGCTTATGAAGCCTGCATTAGTTTTAATATCTGTTTTTAATATCTTAGGCACTTGGAATGATTACCTAGGTCCGCTAATTTTTTTAAATGACCAAAGAAAATATACACTATCTTTAGGCCTTTCACAATTTAAAGGAATGAATGGAGTAGATACTACATCTATGATGGCTATTACTACTCTCATATGTTTGCCACCTTTAATCATGTTTTTCATAGCTCAAAAACATATAATTGATGGTGTTAGTAGCACCGGATTAAAAGGATAACAAGGAGGTTAAAGATGTTTGATATATCAAAAATATCTTTTAGTAGATATAATTCCTATCTGGCTATTACAAATTGGATTGGCAAAGGAGAATTAGGAGATGGAATCTATATTAGAAGTGTCAAAGATGGTGATTTAGATTTAGGAAATTTATTTTTAGTAGAATTAATAGATGAAGAAGTAATTAGTTTTACTTCTTCTCCTGAATTATTAACAATATATGGGAAAAATGGAAGTGTTCAAATAAATTTTCCAAGAGGAAATGAAATAAGAATAAAAGGCCAGGGGGTTGGTATAAAACTAACTCTTAACTCTAAAACTTATGATAACGCGATCCCTTCTAATCACGGAAAATGGGAGATTAATAGTTACTCAAAAGAAATTAAGATTATGGCTGTTCCTATAGAAGGTGTATTAGAAGTAAATGCTCCTTGGGAAAAAGATAGGTGTAAAAAAGTTGAAATTATAACACAAAAACATTTTTCTTTAGCATTAGATTTTTACAAAAGTGTTTGGATAGAACCTACAAGATTAAACTTTAATGATGAAACACATAAAATAAAGATGGAATTTGATTCTTGGAAATCTAAAGGTTTAAAAAACAAAGGTTTAAAAAATGAATTAGCTAAATATTGCCTTTGGTCTAGTATTGTTTCTGAAGATGGTATTTTAAAAAGAAAAGCTTCTTATATGTCTATGAATTGGATGACAAATATTTGGAGTTGGGATAACTGTTTTGCTGCTATGTCTCTTTTAGATCTAGATCCAAAATTAGCAATTGATCAAATCTTAATTTTCGGAGATTTACAAGACGAAAATGGAGCATTTCCTGATTTTGCTAATAATATGTACTCGTCTTTTTCATGTTCAAAACCACCCATTCATGGTTGGGCGTTAAAATGGATGTATGAAAGAAACGAAAAAGATCTAAATCCATATTTAGATGAAATTTATAATATCTTGGTAAAATGGACTAACTACTGGTTAAAGCATAAGACAATCGATGAGATCCCATACTACACCCATGGAAATGATTCTGGTTGGGATAACTCTACTCTTTTTATAGACGGTGCTCCTTTGGCAGGTCCTGATCTATTAACTTTTTTAATATTACAATGTGATACATTGAGTTTCTTCGGAAAAAAATTAAATAAGCCTGAAGATGAAATAGATCAATGGGTAGAAAAGTCCAATAATTTATTAAATTTATTACTTAATAAGTTCTATAAGAACAAAAAATTTATAGGTTATAGATATAATGGAGATAATTTTATACCTGTTGAAAAGGGTGATAGTCTTGTTGTCTATATGCCTATACTCTTAGGTAAAAAATTACCTTCTAAAATTAGAGATAAAATAATTGAAGAATTGAAAGATAAAAATAGATTTTTAACTAAATTTGGCCTCTCAACAGAATCTAAAGAAAGTAAATACTATAAAGGTGATGGCTACTGGCGTGGTCCCATCTGGGCTCCTACAACAATGCTGTTCATAGATGGTATCTTACGCTCTGGTGATACGAAATTTGCAAATGATTTGGCAAAGAGATATTGTAATCTTATAGACCAATTTGGTCTAAATGAAAATCATAATTCGATTACTGGAGAAGGACAAAGAGATGATGGTTTTAACTGGACTTCTAGTGTTTACCTTATTTTAAATAACTATTATTAACTTTACTTTATTAATAAAGAAAAGATGACCTCAGTAAAATAATTTACTCATGAGTCGTCTTTTTTTATTAGATATCCTCTTTCTATAAAAATTATTTGATTTATTTATAGCAATACTAAGATAAATACATCTATATATAGTATACTCTAATATTAAGTTTGATATTTCTAAAAATAAATTCCAACAGGAGGAAAGATAATGGAAAAAAACAAAAAACATATAATAGCAGACCTTACCCTTGTTATTGTAGCTATCATATGGGGTTCTGGATTTACCGCTTCTAAAATGGCGCTCGATAGTGGACTAGGACCATTTTATATGATGGCGTTTAGATTCTTGATAGCAGCTCTTATTATGGGAATTGTTTTCTATAAGAAAATAAAAACAATTGAAAAAAAAGACATTATAGCAGGTTCTATTGTTGGATTTTTCCTTTTCTTTGCTTTTGCTACCCAAACAGTAGGACTACAGTTTACCACAGCTTCTAAAAATGCATTTTTAACAGGTACTAATGTCGTTATGGTTCCATTTATCTTTTGGGCTATTACAAAAATAAAACCCGATATATGGTCTCTATCTGCAGCTGTAATGTGTTTTTTAGGGATAGGATTTCTTTCTTTTGACGGAAACTTTTCCCTTGGACTTGGAGATACTTTATCCCTCATATGTGCCGTTGGTTTTGCTTGTCATATCAGTATGACTGGATATTATAGTAAACAAGTCGATACTACTCTCCTTACACTTATACAGATGGCTGTGGCTGCTATTCTATCCTTTGTATTTGGTTTCTTCTTTGAAACTCTTCCTACAGAGATTGGAACTACTGGTATTTTATCTGTAGTTTATCTTGGGATTTTTAGTACTATGATTGCATTCTTTTTGCAGACTACAGCACAAAAACATACTACGGCTTCTAGAACTGCCATTATTTTATCTACAGAAGCACTCTTTGGAACACTTTTTTCTATAATACTTTTAGGAGAAATCCTAACATTTAAGATGATTGTAGGAGGAGTTGCTATCTTTATGGCCATTATCACTGCTGAAACTAAATGGGAATTTTTGAAAAAAAAGAAACGTGATATTGCCTCTAGTTAAATTTTATAATGATAAATCAAAAAGTAAAAAAGCTAACTATGAAAAATTTCATAGTTAGCTTTTTTTTAATTTTCTATATTTTCTTCTTCCTGGTCAATTACAGGTGGAACATGATTTGCATACTCTTCTAAAGCTTCATCTAAATACTCAGACAATTCTTCTCTACCTTTATGAGATACTGCAGAATAGAATAATACATCACTGTTTTTAAATTCTATCTTCTTTCTGATATCTTTTAATTGCTTAAATTTTTCGTTGTTAGACATCTTATCTACCTTGGTAAATATAATCTTGTATGGTACGTCATAGTAATCTAACCATTCTAACATCTCTAGATCTTCTCTACTTGGTACCCTTCTGATATCTAGTAATACAAATACTAATTTACTTCTTTTAGAAGCTAAATATCTTTCCATAGTATTTCCCCAAGCTTGCTTTACAGCCTTCGGAACTTTGGCAAATCCATATCCTGGAAGGTCTACTAAATAAGTATCATTATTTATAATAAAGTAGTTTATTAATTGAGTTCTCCCTGGTGTTTTTGATGTTCTAGCTATTTTTTTTCTTTTTGTTAAACTATTTATAAGAGATGACTTCCCTACATTTGATCTACCCACAAAGGCAAATTCTATGCTATTTATTGGTTCTGGATAATCAGCTTCAAATACTGCAGATTTAACAAAATCCGAGTTTTTTATTTCCATTTTTTATTCTCCTCTTTTTTACATCAGTTATAACTGAACTTTCACATTATAATAAATTTATATAATTTTTTTTGACACAGAGATACACTGAGGAGAAAGAAAGTCACACAGAGAAAAACTCTGTGAATCTCTTTTTTTACTCTGTGGGTCTCTGTGTTCTATTTTTTAATTATTGTCTATAAATTTATTACTTAATATAAGTTACTGTATTTTCTTTTCTTACATGGGGCTTTGGACTTCCTTCTAATGATGAATAACCTAAAGTTACAGCATATTGAACTTCATATCCTTCAGGAACTCCCATTTCTTCATTTCTTTTGTCTTTTTCTTCACCTTTAAAATACTCAACTACCAATCCTATCCAGCAAGTCGAAACTCCTAATGATTCAGCAGCCAAGAGCATATTTTGTGTCGCAGCACCTAAGTCTGCCTTCATAGAATAAGCACCCTCTTTTTTACCTGATACAACTATTACTGTAGGTGCATCATATAGGATATGAAAACTTTCATTTCTTGCCATCCTTCTAAATAGTGGTGTCTCACAATCTTTCAAGGCTTCTTTTGTTCCTACACTTATTTGATCTATTACATTTTTATTTTGTAATACAGTAAAATGCCATGGTTGAGCATTATGACCACTAGGAGCATAAAGTCCCGCTTCAATAATCGCTTCAATTTTTTCTTTTTCTATCTGTATTTCCTTATATTTTCTAATAGATCTACGTTTTTTTATATTTTCTAATACTGTGTTCATATTTCTCCTTTTATTTTACAAATGCTATTTTTTTGACATCATCATAAGTTTTCGCAAAATGAATAGTCATATCTTTTTTTACTTCTTTAG